>NZ_JBRJGR010000006.1:0-216101 GCF_053628595.1 Roseovarius sp. MBR-154 | reverse complement strand
GCGCCGACGACAAGATCGAGGCGATGAAATCCGCCGGCATCACCGTCGCCGACAGCCCCGCAGGCCTCGGCGAGGCCGTGCTCAAGGCAATCGGCAGGTAAATCCGACCCAACTCCGGCATGCGGAGGCGTTGACTAGAATGTGCCTGTGGTATACCAAGAACCATAGCCATAGAGGAGACGCCTTCAATGTTTCTCGCCGAATACCAATCCAAGGAACTGCTTGCGCAGTACGGGTTGCACGTCCCCGACGGTCGCCCCGCGCGAAGCCCGGACGAGGCGCAGCGCCTTTGCAAGGAAATTGAAGCGCGCAAATACGTGGTCAAGGCGCAGATCGGCGCAGGTGGGCGTGGCCTCGCCGGCGGCATCCGCTTTGCCGCGACACCCTCTGCCGTGGCCGACGAGGCACGCCGCCTGCTCGGCTCCACCCTTGTGACCGATCAGACCGGACCGGCAGGTGAAACCGTGACCCTGGTGCAGGTCGAGGCCGCGATAGACATTGCCCAAAGCTGCTTTGTCGCCATCGCCCTCGATCCTGAAACCGGACAACCCATGCTCCTTGCCTCGGGCGCAGGGGGCGTGGAATTTGAACAGCGTGCCCGAATGGACGAAGACACCGCACAGAACTGCCCCCTGCCCCCGGAAACCCCCGAGGCCCGCGCCGACATCGGCAAATTCCTGACCGGCATCGGCATCACAGAGATGCAGGATGCAGCGATTACCGCGATCTTTGCCGCGCGCACAGCCTTTACCGAAAACGACATGACCCTGATCGAGATCAACCCCTTCGCCCGCAGCACCGATGGCCGTTGGATGGCGGTTGACGCCAAGATCGCGATTGATCCCAACGCAGGGTTTCGCCGTCCCGAGTTTGCCTCGATGTTGGCGGATCGCCCGGCCCCCGCCGACGAACTGGCGGCACAGAAGCATAATATCAACCTCGTGCGTCTCGAGGGCAATATCGGGGTCGTCGCCAATGGCGCAGGGCTTGGCCTCGCAACCAATGACATGATCACGGACGCGGGCGGCAAGGCGGCGAATTTCATGGACATCCGCACCACCGCGAGCAGCATGGATGTGGCCCGTGGCGTCGAGATCCTGTTGGGCGACGACCGTGTGTCCGCGATCCTGCTCACGATCCACGGTGGCGGCATGACCTCTGCCGACACGGTGGCCGAAGGCGTCAACTTCGCTTATGCCAAAGCCACGCGCAAGCTGCCGGTGATTGCCTATATCTCCGGCAAACATGCCGATTGGGGCCACCGCATCCTGCGCGAACGCAAAGTGCCGGTCGAAAGCTGCGACACCCTGTCGACAGCCGTCGGGCGGGTGGTAGAGCTGGCAGGCCAGAGGAGGGCACGCTGATGGCGATCTTTGTCAATTCCGAAACACGGCTGATCGTGCAGGGTATGACCGGGCGCTCCGGCACCTTCTACACCGATGAGGCGATGCGCTATGGCACCACCTGCGTGGGTGGCGTGCGCCCCGGCAAGGGTGGTGCGCGGCACCTTGGCCTTCCGCTCTTCAACACAGTGCGCGACGCGGTTGAGGCCACCGAGGCAAATGCCAGCCTCGTGATTGTGCCAGCGCCTCAGGCCGGCGCCGCGATGATCGAGGCCATCGAGGCCGGTATCGGCGTGGTCGTCTGCGTGACCGAACGTGTGCCGCAACATGACATGAGCCGTGTCAAACAGGCGCTTGCGGGCACCGACACTGTGCTCATTGGCCCGAACTCCCAAGGGATCCTGACTCCAGGTCAGTGCAAGATCGGAGTCATGCCAACAGTTAATGCCATGCCGGGTCATATCGGCATCGCCTCGCGCTCTGCTTCGCTGACATCGGAAATTCTGGCGCAATGCAGCAAGGCGGGGCTTGGGCAATCCACAACCGTCGGCATCGGTGGGGATACACTGCATGGTGTGGGGTTTGTTGATTGCCTCAAGGCGTTCCGCGACGATCCCGAGACCGAGGCGGTCGTTCTGATCGGCGAGATCGGCGGGCGCGGCGAAGAAGAGGCCGCCGCCTATCTTGAAACCGTGGACTATGGCAAGCCTGTGGTGGCCCTTGTGGTCGGTCGTCACGCGCCGCGCGGGCGCCGGATGGGTCATGCGGGCACGCTTTCGGTTCTGGGTGGCGGCACAGCGGCGGACAAGATCGCTCGCCTGCGCGCCGCCGGGGTCGAAATCGCGTCTCATGCCGATGACGTGGTGGCGGCGGTCAGCCGCGCCAAGGCTCAGGCCGCCGCAACCGGAACTGAGCAATGACGGCACTGCCCGACAGCATGGTTGTGGTCGAGATGACCGCGCCCGGCGGCCCCGAGGTGCTCGTGCCCGGCCACCGCCCCCTGCCCGCCTGCGCGGCGGGCGAGGTTCTGATCCGCGTCACCGCAGCGGGCGTGAACGGCCCCGATCTCGTGCAGCGGCGCGGGCATTATCCGGCACCCAAGGGTGCCTCGGATCTTCTGGGTCTCGAAGTCTCGGGCGAGGTCGTGGCCTGCGGCGAGGACGTGCGCGACTGGCAATCGGGCGACCGGGTCTGCGCGCTGACCAATGGCGGCGGCTATGCCGAATTCGTGGCGGTGGACGCAACCCATTGCCTCCCCGTCCCGCAGGGCGTGGACGAGGTCGATGCCGCCGGTCTGCCCGAGACCTTCTTTACCGTCTGGAGCAACGTATTCCTCGATCACAGCCTGCCGGAGGGTGGCATATTCCTGGTGCATGGCGGCGCCGGCGGGATCGGCACGACGGCGGTGCAACTCGGTCGGGCCATGGGCCTGCAGGTGCTGAGCACGGTGGGCTCGGAAGAGGCGGCGGCCTTCGTCACCTCGCTCGGCGCCGACCGCGCGATTGACTTCCGCAGCGAGGATTTCGTGGCGATCACCCGCGAGGCGGGTGGCGCGGATATCATCCTGGACATCATCGGCGGCGATTACGTGGTGCGCAACATCAAGGCGGCGCGCCACGACGCGCGGATCATTCAACTGGCGTTCAATCACGGCTCCAAGGTCGAGATCGACCTCATGCCGGTGATGCTCAAGCGGATCAGCTATACCGGGTCGACCCTGCGCTCCCGGCCCGAGGCGTTCAAGACGCGGGTCGCGCAGGCGCTGCGCCGCGAGGTCTGGCCGCTGTTCGGGGACGGCACATTGCGACCCGTGACCTACCGGGTTCTGCCGATGGTCGAAGCCGCCGAGGCGCATCGGTTGATGGAGGCCGGCAGCCATCACGGCAAGATCGTGCTGCGGCCCTGACGGCAGCGGGGTCGCTGGCGGGCGAGGCATGAATTTTGGCCTGTTGCAGACAGTGGAGTAAGCCACGCATCCACGGGCGGCGGTACGGCGATCCAACGTCAGTTTGGCAGCGCTTTATCCCAGCCAAGCCCGAAAAACCTCTGAGCGCAGAGCAGGTTGCAGCCAAACCGCCGTGCCAGGGGGCGGCGCTAGAGGCGATCGGCCGCTCCAGGCCAACCGCCCGCCCCACACCCTCAACCCAGTGCAACCGCCTTCAGATCGGCATCGACATGCGCGAGATACTGTTCGAAGTTCTCGGCGAACATCGCGACCAGCCGCGCCGCCTGCACATCATAGGCCTCGGGATCGTCCCAAGTGCGGCGCGGGTCGAGCAGGACATCGGCGACACCCGGCACCGCCACCGGCACGTCAAAGCCGAAATTGGGGTCCTTACGGAATTCCACATCATCGAGCGAGCCATCGAGCGCCGCCGTCAGGAGCGCCCGCGTCGCCATGATCGGCATGCGCGAACCGGTACCGTAGGCGCCCGCCGTCCAGCCAGAATTCACCAGCCAGCACGATGCGCCATGGCTCTCGATCTTGTCGCGCAGGAGTTTGCCGTAGACCTCGGGGCGACGCGGCATGAACGGCGCGCCGAAACAGGTCGAAAAGACCGGTTGCGGTTCGGTCAGGCCACGCTCGGTTCCGGCCATCTTGGCGGTGAAGCCCGACAGGAAATGATACATCGCCTGCGCCGGTGTCAACCGCGCGATCGGCGGCAGCACGCCGAAGGCATCGCAGGTCAGCATCACCACATTGCGCGGATGCCCCGCCTGCCCCGTGGCCGAGGCGTTGGGGATATAGTCCAGCGGATAGGCGCAGCGCATGTTCTCGGTCAGGCTGGCATCCTCGTAGTCGAGTTCGCGCGTGTCCGCATCATAGACCATGTTCTCGATCACCGTGCCGAACATCGAGCAGGTGGCGAAGATCTCCGGTTCCGCTTCGGGGCTCAGGTGGATGGTCTTGGCATAGCAGCCGCCCTCGAAGTTGAAGATGCCGCGATCCGACCAGCCATGCTCGTCATCGCCCAGCAAGGTTCGGTTCGGATCGGCCGAAAGCGTCGTCTTGCCGGTGCCCGAGAGGCCAAAGAACACCGCCGCATCCTCGGGGTCGTCCTTGGCATGGTTGGCGGAGCCGTGCATCGGCATCACGCCCTTTTCGGGCAGGAGGTAATTCATCAGGCCAAAGATGGATTTCTTGTTCTCGCCCGCATATTCGGTGTTGGCGATGAGAATGAGCCGCGCGTCGATATTGACCGCGATCACCGTTTCCGAGCGGCAGCCATGGCGCGCGGGATCGGCCTTGAAACCGGGACAGTTGATCACCGTGTAATCAGCGACGAAATGGTCGAGCGCCGCGCGCTCGGGACGGCGCAGCATGTGGCGGATGAAGAGGTTGTGCCAGGCCAGTTCGTTCACCAGACGCACGTTGATGCTGTGCTCGGAATCAGCCCCGGCCATCAGATCCTGCACGAACACCTCGCGCCCGACGAGATAGTCCAGCATGTCCCTGTGTAGCCGCTCGAACGGTTCGGGGTCCATGGCGGCGTTGTTCTCCCACCAGATCGTGTCCTCGGTGGTGGGGGTGCGCACAGTGAACTTGTCTTTCGGCGACCGGCCGGTGAACTCGCCGGTGCTGACCAGTATCGTACCACCCTGCCCCAGCTCTCCCTCGCCGCGCCGCACGGCGGCATCGACCAGTGTCGGCTCGGTCAGGTTGTAATGCACGCGGCCCAGCCCCGAAATCCCCTGATCCTCGAGCCGAAAGCCCGGATTGACCCGTCCTGAAATCATCTCTCTCTCCCATTCTGGCCTGTTGGCCCGGTCTTGCTGTCCCCCGAGGCTCCCCCGCCTCTGGTGTCTGGTATTCCAGATTAGCACGCGATGCACGCATCATCGAGTGGTCGAAGGCATTTTTTCGCATGTTGCGAGATATCGAAGGCAAGGTCCACGGTACTGTGCGCCGCGCGCTCACTCCAGCCGCCGCCGCAGCCAACGCGCGAGATAAACCACAGGCCAGCGCAGCACGCTCATCCCCGCGACCAGCACCAGCAAGCCGATCCACGGGCCGTTCTGCCAGGTCACGTACCCGAGCAGCGGCACGCCAAGGGCAATCAGCACATAGGCCCGCCGCCAGTGATTGTCGCGCGAGGGCAGCATGGCCAGCACATTTGCTGCCACAGCCCAGAGACAGGCCAGCGCCAGCGACAGCGTCATGAGTGCGCCCCCGCGAGGCTCGCCACCAGCGCGGCGAGGGCCGCCAGAAGGCCAAAGACAGGCACCGCCATGGGCACCCGGAAGGCGGCCTCCGGGGCGGTGCGCTTCATCGCGATCAGGGCTGCGTTGACCAGCACGAAGACGCTCAGAAGCAGGGTCGAGGTGAGCCCCGCCAGATCGGCCACCGGCAACAGGAGCGCCCCCGCAATCACCGCAACGCCAATCAAAAGCGTCGCGCGCAAGGGGGTGCCGAAGCGCGGATGGGCGTGGTAAAAGCCCGAGAGCGTCGCGCTGCGCCGCCCGAGGCCGAAGAGCACCCGGCTCGCCATCACCATCTGCGCCAGCACGCCATTAAGCGCCGCCGCCACCGCGATGAGCGAGAGAAACGCCGCGCTGCCGCCACGCCCCGCCTGCCAGACCAGTGCCAGTGGCTGTTCGCTGCCCGCCAGCGTGGCGAGCGGCACCGCGCGCACCGCCGCCACGCTGACCAGCGCATAAAGCGCGCTCGTGATCACCAGTGACAAGAGGATCGCACGCGGCAGGATGCGTTCGGGGTCGCGCACCTCCTCGGCCATGTTGACGATATCCTCGAAGCCGATGAAGGCGAAGAAGGCAAGCACCGCACCCGCCATGACGCCGGACCAGACCAGATCGCCACCCGCCTGCCAGTCGGGGGCGGGCACGGCGGTAAAGCCTGCGAAAACCACCATCGCCAGCCCCGCCACCTCGACCACCGTGAAGAGCGCCGCAAGGGCGAGACTTTCGAGCACGCCCACGATCGCCACCGCCATCAGCCCCAACCCGAGGACCATAACGGACGGGGCAAATGGCAGCCCTGTCACCGCGCCAAGGTAGCCCACCCCGCCACGCAGGACGGCCGCCGCCGAGATCGCCCCCGCCGCGACGATCGCCAGCCCGACCGCCGTGCCGAGCCAGGGCAGGTTCAGACCCTTGGCCACGAAGAGCGCCTCGCCCGCCGCCTCGGGCAGGCGCGTGGAGAACTCCGCGTAGCTGAGCGCCGTAGGGGCCGCGATCACGCCCGCCAGCACGAAGGACAGCGGTGCCCAGATGCCCGCCTCGGCCGCCACTGCGCCGACCAGCACGTAGATCCCCGCGCCCACCATGACCCCCACACCATAGGCGGTCAGGAGGCCCAGACCGATCCGGCGCTTGAGGGTCTCTGCCATCCGCGCTATCCCCGCAAGCGTCCGGGCAGGGCATTGGCCCAAGCGCTGATCGTGCCTGCGCCAAGACAGACGACCATGTCACCGGGCTGTGCCGTCTCGCGGACTAGCCGTTCCAGATCATCCTCGCTGTCCAGCGCGACCGCCTGCCGGTGCCCGTGCCGGATGAGCCCGGCCACCAGATCGTCGCGCGAGGCCCCGAGGATCGGGTCTTCGCCCGCAGCATAGACCTCGGCGATGCCGACCACATCGGCTTCGTTGAAGCAGCCGCAGAACTCCTCGAAGAGCGAGGACAGGCGCGAATAGCGGTGCGGCTGATGCACCGCGATCACGCGGCCCGTGGTCGCCTGCCGTGCCGCGCGCAGCACGGCGGCGATCTCGACCGGGTGGTGGCCGTAATCGTCGATCACGGTCACGCCATTCACCTCGCCCACGCGGGTAAAGCGGCGGTTGACGCCGCCGAAACTTGCCAGTGCCGCGCGGATCTCGTCGCGCTTCATGCCCAGATGGCGCGCCACCGCGACCGCACTCAGCGCGTTCGAGACGTTGTGATCGCCGGGCATGGGCAGGGTGCAGCCTTCGATCATCCGCCCTTCGGCCTGCAGCGCCACGTCGAAATGCGCGATGCCCTTATCGTAGCGCAGGTTCACCGCGCGCACATCGGCCTGCGCGTTGAAGCCGTAGGTCAAGACGCGGCGGTCAGTGATTCGGCCGACCAGCGCCTGCACCTCGGGGTGATCCGTGCAGCACACCGCGAGGCCATAGAACGGGATATTGCTTAAGAAATCGTGAAAGCCCTGTCGCAGCGCATTGAAATCGCCCCAATGCTCCATATGCTCGGGGTCGATATTGGTGACGATGGCGATGGTCGCGGGCAGTCGGTTGAAGGTGCCGTCGCTCTCGTCGGCCTCGACCACCATCCATTCGCCCTGCCCCATCCGCGCATTGCTGCCATAGGCATGAATGACGCCGCCATTGATCACCGTGGGGTCGATCCCGCCCTTGACCAGCAGTTCGGCCACCAGCGTCGTCGTGGTCGTCTTGCCATGCGTGCCCGCCACCGCGATGTTGGATTTGAGGCGCATGAGTTCGGCCAGCATCTCGGCCCGGCGCACCACCGGCAGGCCCTGTCGACGCGCCTCGTCCAACTCGGCATTGCCGGGTTTGATGGCGGAGGAGATCACCACCACCTCGGCCCGCTCGAGGTTTTCGGGCCTCTGGCCGATGAAAATCTGCGCGCCCATGTCCTTGAGCCGCTCGGTGATCGGCGTCGCTTTCAGGTCGCTGCCCTGCACCTCATAGCCGTGGTTGATCAGCACCTCGGCGATGCCCGACATGCCGATCCCCCCGATGCCGACGAAATGGATCGGGCCGACATCGGTCGGAAGCTTGGTGGCTGCGTTCATGCGTCTTGCCCTTTACGTGCCAGTTCCTCAACCATGTCGGCCAATCGTTGCGGCGCATCCGGCAAGCCCTGCGAGAGTGCGGCATGCGCCATCATCACCGCGCCCCGCGCATCGCCAAGAACGGCGGCGATCTGCGCGGTCAGGCTGGGCGCGTCCAGCTTGCGTTCGGGGATGCGGATAGCCCCACCCGCCTCGACCAGCCCGCGCGCATTGGCGCTCTGATGATCGGCGGCGGCAGCCGCATAGGGGATGAGGATCGCAGGCCGTCCGATGACCGAGATATCGGCAATGCTAGACGCGCCCGCCCGGCTGATCACCAGTTGCGCCTCGGACATCCGGCGCGGCACGTCGCGAAAGAACGGCTGCACATCGGCGTCGATCCCGGCATCGGCGTAGAATTTGGCCACCCGGTCCATATCCTCCTCGCGGGCCTGATGGCTGACGCGAAGATTGCGCAGGATGTCCCCGGGCAGCGCGGCCACGGCGCCCGGCACCACGTCGCTGAGGACGCGCGCTCCCTGGCTGCCGCCGATCACCAGCAGCGACATCGGGTAATCGCCCGGCGGGATGTAGGGCGCGCCCGCGCGTTCCAGCACAGCGGCGCGTACCGGGTTGCCGACATGCACGCCCTCGACCCCTTCGGGCAGATCGGTGGGCCAGGTGCCGCAGGCGATCACGTCGACGCGTCTGGAAAAGATTCGGTTCACCCGGCCAAGCACGCCGTTCTGTTCATGCACCATGCGCGGGCGGCGCAGCAGATACGCCGCCGCAAGGGCAGGAATGGTCGGATAACCGCCGAAGCCCACGACCGCCGTCGGCCGGTCGCGCCGCATCCGCAGCGTGGCCCCCAGAACGCCGCCCGCGATATGCAGCGGGGCCAACAGCTTGTTCAGCACTCCGCCGCGCGCGAAAGTGGCGCTTGCGACCTGCTCGATCTCGACCGAATGGGGAAAACCCCCGACGTAGCGCGCGCCGCGCGCATCCGTGCTCAGCCGCACCCGCCAACCGCGTCGCAGCATCACCTCGGCCAGCGCCTGCGCGGGGAACATGTGCCCGCCGGTGCCGCCTGCCGCGATGATCAATAGGGGGGCTCTGTCGCACATGGTCTGTCTCTCGCGCTTACCGGCGTCCGCGCAGCAGATCGCCGATCTGCCCCTGCGGACGGCTGCGGGTGAAGGCCAGCAGCATGCCCACGGCAATCCCCCCCGCCACCACCGAGGAGCCGCCGTAGCTGACGAATGGCAGGGTCATGCCCTTGGCCGGCAGAAGCCGCACGGCGACACCCATGTTGATCATTGCCTGCGCACCCAGCACCGCAATGAGCCCCGTGCCCGCCAGCCGGATGAACGGATCGCGTTCCCGCATCAGCCGCACAAGCGAGCGCACGACGATGCCGGTGTAGAGCGCGATGATGCACAGCACCAGCACCAGTCCGTATTCCTCGGCGGCGACCGCGATGATGAAATCGGTATGGGCGTCCGGCAGGCTCCATTTCACCTGCCCCTCGCCCACGCCGACGCCAAAGAAGCCGCCCTCGCGGATCGCGTTGGTGGCAAAGCCAAGCTGCGTCGTGGGGTCCAACTCAGGGCTGAGAAAGCCGTCGATCCGGCGCGCGAAATGCTCGGAATTGGAATAGGCGAAACTGCCCGCCAGTACCACGCCCCCGGCCATCGCCAGAAGCAGAGTGATCGGCGCACCGGCCACGAAATACATCACCCCCCAGCCAAAGAGCACCAGCGCCGCCTGCCCGAAATCGGGCTGCATGGCGAGAAAGCCGAGGATCACCATGGCGAGCAGGAACGACCAGCTGAGCCCCGGCGGGCCATTGATCTGCTGGCTTGCCGCCATCATCCACGCGGCCACGACGACGAAGAGCGGCTTGAGAAATTCCGAGGGTTGCACGCTGGCAAAGCCGAGGCTGTACCAGCGCATCGCGCCCTTGCCGAAATCGGTGCCGAAGACCGGCAGCAGGATCAGCGCCACAAGGGCCGCAAGAAAGCTGATGACCGCGAGCCGCCGCACGAGATCTGGCCGCATCATCGAGGTCAGCACCATCGCGATCAGGGCCAGCACCCCGAAGAACGCCTGCCGCTGCACGTAATGAAAGGGGGCCAGCCCGTTCTTCTCGGCCAGCGGCGGTGAGGCTGCCAGCCCAAGCAATATCCCGATGCCAAAGAGGATCAGCACGCAGGAAAACGACCACTTGTCGATCGTACGCCACCATTTGGGAAGAATGGGCTCTGCGTCCCTTTGGGGCACTGCCCCATAGACCATTTCCGTCATCTGCCTGCCGCCTCATGCATTTGTGCCCCTTTTCGGGGTCTGAGGCCTAGTCTAGCGATTTTTCAGCCCCGACGCCAGAACTATCCCCCTTGCCTTTCGGCGGGTTTTCGCGTCTCAAGCGCCCCCATGACAGAGGCCTTCGATACCCTCATTCTCGGCGCGGGGGCCGCCGGGCTGATGTGCGCGGCACAGGCCGGGCCTCGCACGCTGGTCATCGACCATGCCCGCGCGCCGGCTGAGAAGATCCGCATCTCGGGTGGCGGGCGCTGCAACTTCACCAATCTGCACGCGGGGCCCGGGAATTTCCTGTCGGCCAATCCGCATTTCTGCAAATCGGCGCTGTCGCGCTATACCCAATGGGATTTCATCGACCTCGTGTCGCGTCACGGCATCGCCTGGCATGAAAAGACGCTTGGCCAGCTGTTTTGCGACGACAAGGCCACGCAGATCATCGCCATGCTGGTGGAGGAGGTGCGCGCGGCAGATGCCGATTTGTGGCTGTCGACACGGCTGGTGGATCTCAGCCATGACGGCAGCCGCTTTCACGCGGTCCTGGAGCGTGAGGGCGCGCGCGTGACCCTCAGCCCGCGCAACCTTGTGCTGGCCACGGGGGGCAAGTCGATCCCAAAGATGGGGGCGACGGGGCTGGCCTATGAGATCGCGCAGCGTTTTGGCCACGCGCTGACCGCGACGCGCCCGGCGCTGGTGCCCTTCACCTTTTCCGAGGCACCTTTCGCGGCGCTGTCCGGCACCGCCCTGCCGGTGCGCGCTGCCTGCAACGGCACGGCCTTCGAGGAGGCCGCGCTGTTCACCCATCGGGGTCTCTCGGGCCCGGCAATCCTGCAAATCTCGTCCTTCTGGCGCGAGGGCGAGGCGATCACCCTCGATCTCGACCCCGAGGCGCGGCTCTATGAGGCGCTGCGCGCGCAACGCCAGAGCCAGGGTCGCCGCAACCTGACCACGGAACTCGGCCACCACCTGCCCGCCAGGCTGGTCGGCCATCTTGCCCCGGCACTCGGCCTTTCGGGCAAACTCGCGGATCAATCCGATGCAGGGCTGGCCGAGATCACCGATACCCTGCGCAGCTGGACGCTGAAGCCCACCGGCACCGAGGGCTACCGGACCGCCGAGGTCACGCTTGGCGGCATCGACACCGGCGGGCTGTCCTCGAAAACCATGGAATCACGGCACCTGCCTGGCCTCTATGCCATCGGCGAAGCGGTGGATGTGACCGGCTGGCTCGGCGGCTACAATTTCCAATGGGCCTGGTCGTCGGGCTGGGCCGCGGGACAGGCGATCGCGGCGCGAGGGTGAGCCGCCGGAATTGAGTATTTGGACCATAAAGAAACCCTTGATTCCCGCTTCTTTTTGGCAAAAATACTCATGTTCCATGCTCACAACCGGGCGCGCACCTCGGAGATGAAATCCTCGCCGCGTCGCTCGAAATTATCGTATTGATCGAAGCTGGCGGCGGCCGGGGCGAGCAGCACCACGTCACCCGGCGCGGCCTCGGTCAGGGCGGCCTCGACGGCGCGGGCCATGGTGGTGCAGATCTCCACCTCCACCCCCTCCAGCCCGAGGGCGAATTGCGCCGCCTCGCGCCCGATGACATAGGCCTTGCGCACATGGCCAAGGCCGGGTTTCAGCCCGGTCAGCCCGCCTTCCTTTTCCAGCCCGCCGCAAATCCAGCGGATGTTGTCGAAGGCCAGAAGCGCCTGCAGGGCGGCATCGACATTGGTGGCCTTGCTGTCATTGACGACGCGCACGCCGTTCTTTTCGGCGACGGTCTGGCTGCGATGCGGCAGGCCCGCGAAGCTGTGGAACCCGGCCTCGATCACGCGCGGGGCGAGGCCGAAGGTGCGGCAGGCGGCATAGGCGGCGCAGGCGTTCTGGTGGTTGTGGCGGCCCGGCAGGCCGGTCACCGCGCGCAGGTCGATGGACCCCACCTGCTTGCCCTTGCGGTATTCGCTGAGAAAGCCCTTGCGTGCGAAGACCATCCAGCCGGGGCCCGTGAGCTTGCGCGTGACCGAGACGCGGATCACCCGGTCGTCGCCCGGTGCCTCGCTCAACTGCCCCGCGAGATAGCGCCCCTCATCCTCGTCCACGCCGATCACCGCACGGTCCGGCCCGCCCTCGGCGAAGAGCCGCCGCTTGGCCGCGAAATAGCCGCCCAGACCGGCGTGCCGGTCGAGGTGATCGGGGGAGAGGTTGGTGAACACCGCCACATCCGGCGTGAGCGCGCGGGCGAGATCGGTCTGGTAGCTGGAAAGCTCCAGCACCACCACGCCGCCATCGCCCGGCGGGTCGATGTCGAGCACGCCGCGGCCGATATTGCCGGCCAGTTGCGCGGCCTTGCCTGCCTCGGTCAGGACATGGTGGATGAGGGCGGATGTCGTTGATTTTCCATTGCTTCCGGTCACGGCGATCACCTTGGGCGGCTGGTCGAACCCATCCCAATCCGGCGTGGCGAGGGAGCGGAAGAAGAGCCCGATATCGTTGTCCACTGGCACGCCTGCCTCTTGCGCGGCCACGATCGCCTTGTTGGGCGACGGGTAGAGATGCGGGATGCCGGGGCTGACGATCAGGCGCGCCACGTCGTCGAAGGCGCCCGCGCGGCTGAGGTCGGTAACGGTGAGGCCCGCGGCAAGGGCCGCCCCGCGGGCGGGCGGATTGTCGTCCCAGGCCAGCACCTCGGCCCCGCCTGCACTGAGCGCACGCGCCGCCGATAGGCCCGAGCGCCCCAGTCCCAGCACCGCCACGCGCTGCCCGGCCATTCCCTGCACCTCGATCATCGCGCCGTTTCCTTCCCGCCGTGTTCGCCGCGCGAGAGTGCCCCGGCGCGGCGGCACGCGCAAGCGGGTTAACGAGAGGTTATGGGGAGCGCGCGGCGGGAGGGGCGAGAGGGGCCGAATCGCCAGGTTAACAAGGGGGATGGGGCGGTTTCGGGCTGTCTGTATCGCGTCGGTATGGCGACGGTATCGCGACGGTGGGGATGTGGAGGTTGGGCGGGGTTAACGGGGCGCGCGGGGGTCGCTGGAATATGGGCGTCATCGCCCGGCTTGACCGGGCGATCTGCTGGCTGGGAGATCCTCGGGTCAGGCCCGAGGATGACGGGGATGCGGGGAAATGGGGACGGAGACCGGATTGTGCGGGTGGTTTTGTCGCGGCGCACAGGTTGGCCTTGAGCGGACATAGCACCCCGCCAGAAGGTGCCGCGCGGTCGCAGGGCCGGGGTCTGGCGATGCAACGATCGTGGCGAGCACTTTATCCGAGCCAAGTCATTGTAACCTCGACACGCTACGCACCCTATCAAATCGCCAGGCCGCGGGACGGCCAGGCGATCGCGCGGCACCTTCGGTGCGTTTCGCGTGGCTGGCTCTTATGTCCACTCAAGGCCAGAACCACGCCCCTAGCGCAGTTTCAGCGTCGCGAGGCCGATCATCGCCAGGATCAGGGCGATGATCCAGAAGCGGATGACGATCTGCGGCTCGGCCCAGCCCTTTTTTTCGTAGTGGTGATGGATTGGCGCCATCAGGAAGACGCGTTTCCCGGTGCGTTTGAAATAGATCACCTGCACGATCACCGAGAGCGCCTCGGCCACGAAGAGGCCGCCGACGATGCCCAGTACCAGTTCGTGCTTGGTGGCGACCGCGATGGCCCCCAATGCGCCGCCGAGAGCCAGCGAGCCGGTATCGCCCATGAAGACCGCCGCCGGGGGCGCGTTGTACCACAGAAAGCCGAGGCCGCCGCCCACGAGGCCTGCCACGAAGATCAGGATCTCGCCGGTGCCGGGCACGTAATGCAGGCCGAGATATTCGGTGAAATCGGTCCGCCCCACCGTGTAGGCGATGACCCCGAGCGCGCCCGAGGCGATCATCACCGGCATGATCGCGAGACCATCCAGCCCGTCGGTGAGATTGACCGCATTGGCCGCGCCGACGATGACGAACATGGCGAAGGGAATGAACAGGAAGCCGAGATTGACCAGCACGTCCTTGAAGACCGGCAGCGCCAGTTGCAGTTGCAACTCTGCCGGGTGGTGCCAGCTGGCCCAGCCCGCCGCCAGAAGCGCGATGAGAAAGCCCAAAGCGAGCCGCACGCGGCCCGGCACGCCCTTGTGATTGCCCTTGGAGACCTTGGCGTAATCGTCGGCAAAGCCGATCAGGCCGAAGGCGAGCGTGACGAAAAGCACCAGCCAGACGTAAGGATTGTCGAGCCGCGCCCAAAGCAGCGTCGAGGTCAGCAGCGCGCCCACGATCAGAAGCCCGCCCATGGTGGGGGTGCCGGCCTTGGCGAGATGCGATGCAGGGCCGTCGCTGCGAATGGGCTGGCCCTTGCCTTGACGTCTGCGCAGCGACAGGATCAGCGGCGGCCCGAACAGGAAGCCGAAGATGAGCGCGGTCATGAAGGCCCCGCCCGCGCGGAAGGTGATGTAGCGAAAGAGGTTGAAGAAATCCCCCCCGTCCGACCAGATCGTCAGCCAATAGAGCATTACGCGACATCCTCTTCCATCTTGCGCCCGGCGCGCCGCAGCGCCGTGACGATCAGGCTCACCTGGCTGCCCTTGGAGCCCTTGACCAGAACCACATCCCCGGCATCGACCAGCCGATGCGCCTCGCGCGCCAGATCCTCGGCGCGGTCGACGCGGCGGCCACGCTTGTCGCGTGGCAGCGCCGCGTGGAGGGCGCGCATGCGCGGGCCCACGCAATGCACCTCGTGCACCGCCTGCATCGCGGGCAGGGCGGCGAGGGCCGCGTGCAGCGCGTTCTCGGTCGTTCCCAGTTCCAGCATGTCGCCGAGCACGGCGATCCGGCGGCCTCGGGCGACGCGGCCGACATCGTCGCGCGGGTGGCTCGCCGCGAGCACGTCGAGCGCGGCCTCCATCGAGGCGGGATTGGCGTTGAAGGCGTCGTCGATGAGGTCGATGCTCATCCCGTCAGCGCCGGTGTCGAGCACCAGCCGCTCGCGGGTGCCGCGCCCGGCGGGGGGTGACCAGTTTGCGAGATCGGCCATCGCCACCGCCCGGTCGAGCCGCAGCACCCGCACCACCGCCAGAACCGCAAGGGCGGCGAGGGCGAAATGCTTGCCCGGCACCGCGATCTTGTAGAGCAGCGGGGTGCGCCAGGCGCGGGCGCGGGCCACGGTCGCATCGTCATGCAGATCGACCGAGAGCAGGCGGTGATGGGCGGCGCGGTTCCAGCCGAAGGAGAGGATGCGCGCCGCATGTCGCCGCGCCACCTCGCGCAGGATCGGGGTGGTCGCGACATCGGCGTTGAGGAGGGCCACACCGCCCGGTTCCAGCCCCTCGAAGATGCTGGCCTTCTCGTAGGCGATGCCCTCGATATTCTCGAACGCCTCGAGATGGGCGGGGGCGACGGTGGTAATGAGCGCCACATGCGGGCGCGCCATGCAGCTGAGCGGCGCGATCTCTCCGGGGTGGTTCATGCCGATCTCGATCACGGCAAAGTCGGTGTCGGCGGGCATCCGGGCCAGCGTCAGCGGCACGCCCCAGTGGTTGTTGTAGCTGGCCTCGGCGGCATGGACGCGGCCCTGCGCGCCCAGAACGTCGCGCAGCATTTCCTTGGTCGAGGTCTTGCCGACCGAACCGGTGACGGCGATCACGCGGGCATCTGTGCGGGCGCGTCCGGCGCGGCCAAGCGCCTCGAGCGCGGCCTGCACGTCCGTCACGATGAGGAGCGGGGAATCCTTGGCCACGCCCTCGGGGATATGGCTGACGAGGGCGGCGGCGGCCCCCTGTTCCAGCGCCTGTGCCACGAAGTCATGGCCGTCGCGCGCGGCCTTGAGTGCCACGAAAAGATCGCCCGGCTGCAAGGTGCGGGTGTCGATGGAGACGCCTTTCGCGGTCCAATCGCCGGTCGCGCGCCCGCCGGTGGCCTGTGCCGCCTCCGAGGCCGTCCAGAGCGTCATACCCGCCCCCTGTCGAGCACGGAGACCGCGAGGCTCGCCTGTTCGGCATCGTCAAAGGGCAGCACGTCGTCGCCGACGATCTGTCCGGTCTCGTGGCCCTTGCCGCAGATCAGCAGCGCGTCGCCGGGGCCGAGTGCGTCGACCGCGCGCAGGATCGCCTCGGCGCGGTCGCCGACCTCTTGCGCGCCGGGGCAGCCCTGCAACACCGCCCGTCTTATGCTGGCCGGGTCCTCGGAGCGGGGGTTGTCATCGGTCACGATGACGCGGTCGGCGAACTCGGTCGCCGCCTGCCCCATCAGGGGCCGCTTGCCCCGGTCGCGGTCGCCGCCGGCACCCAGGATAGCATAGAGCCTGCCCATGACATGCGGGCGCATCGCCTTCAAGGCGGTGGCCACGGCGTCGGGGGTGTGGGCGTAATCGACGAAGACCGCCGCACCGTTGTGCCGGGTGGCGGCAAGCTGCATGCGGCCGCGCACGGTGCGCATTTCGGGCAGGGTGGCAAAGACGCGCTCGGGATCCTCGCCCGTGCCGATCACGAGGCCCGCCGCAAGCAGGACGTTTTCCGCCTGAAACCCGCCGATGAGGTCGAGCCGCACCTGATGGGTGCTGTCCTCCCAGTCGAACCGGAGCACCTGCCCGGTCGCATCGAAGCGCTGTGCGACAAGATGCAGATCGGCGCCGGGCCTGCGCCCGACGGTGATCAGGTCCTGTCCGCGCTCGGTGGCGATCTCCGCCATGCCGGTGCCGCGCGGGTCGTCGATATTGATCACCGCGACGCCATCCTCGGAAAGGACGCGGGCGAAGAGCCCGGCCTTGGCGTTGAAGTAATCATCGAAATCAGGGTGATAGTCGAGATGGTCCTGGGTGATGTTGGTAAAGCCCGCCGCCGCGAGACGCACCCCGTCGAGCCGTTTCTGCGCCAGTCCGTGCGAGGAGGCCTCCATCGCGGCGTGATCGACACCGGCCTCGGCGCAGTCGGCGAGCAGCCGGTGCAGGGTGATCGGCTCGGGCGTGGTGTGGGTCATCGGCAGGCTGAGCGCGCCCTCGACGCCCGTGGTGCCGAGATTGACCGCGTCGAGCCCCATGAGTTCCCAGATCTGGCGGGTGAATGTGGCAACGGAGGTCTTGCCGTTGGTGCCGGTGACGGCGACCATCACCTCGGGCTGCGCGCCGAACCAGAGGGCGGCTGCGAAGGCGAGGGTCTGGCGCGGGTCTTCGGCGATGACAAGGGCCGCGTCGCTGACGGCCAGCGCCTCATGGGCGAGGCGCGCGCCCTCGGCATCGGTCAGGATGGCGGCCGCGCCCTGTGCGAGGGCGGTCTCGATATAGGCCGCGCCGTGCACCTTGACGCCCGGCAGCGCGGCAAAAAGCATGCCCTTGCGCACCGCGCGGCTGTCCACGGCGAGGCCGGTGACCTGCGCGTTGCGCCCCGCCATTGCGGTCAGGCCAAGCTCTGCCAATGATCTGATCTGCCCCGCCACGTGATCTGCCCCGCCTTGCCGCGATTAGTTGGATGCCTGCCTTATAGCAGCAAGGTCTGCGGGTTCAATCTCGGGTCGCAGCCCCATCAGCGGCGCGACACGACGGATGATTTCGGCGGCGACCGGCACGGCGGTCCAGCCTGCGGTGCGGCGCGGCTCTTCGCCCGAGGTCTCGACCGGCTCATCGAGGGTGACGACGAGCACATATTTGGGATCATGCGCCGGGAAGATGCTGGCGAAGGTGGCGATCACCTTGTCGTCGTAATAGCCGCCGCCGCGCGCCTTGGGCTTGTCTGCGGTGCCGGTCTTGCCGCCGACCGCGTAGCCTTCGACCTCGCCGAAGCTGGCGGTGCCCTCGCTGACCACCTTGCGCAGCATGTGGCGCATGGCGTCCGCCGTGGTCTCGGAGATGACGCGCTCGCCGGGGGGGCGGGCCGCGTCATGCAGAAGGGTCGGTGTCACGAGCCGCCCGCCATTGGCGATGGTCGCATAGGCGGCGGCGAGGTGCATCGGGCTGGTCGAGAGGCCATGGCCGTAGGAGATCGTCATGGTCGACAGTTCCGACCAGTTGGCGGGCAAGAGCGGCTTGCTGCCCGACGCCTCGGTGATTTCCAGCGGCGAGGCCTGCATGAAGCCGAGGCTGTCAAGGAAGGCGCGCTGCCGGTCCGCGCCGATATCCATCGCGATGCGGGCGGTGCCGACGTTGGAGGATTTGACGATCACCTTGGTGACGCTCAGTTCCGGGCCGTAGTTGCGGAAGTCGCGGATGCGGAACTTGCCCCATTGCATCGGGCTTTTGGTGTTGATCATCGTTTCGGGGTTCACAAGCCCCAGATCCAGCGCCTGCGCGACGGCAAAGACCTTGAAGACCGAGCCCAGCTCGTAGACCCCTTGCACCGCGCGGTTGAAGAGCGGGCTGTCATCGGGGTTGCCGGAGGTGGGCAGCGAGGGGCGGTCATTGGGATCGAAATCGGGCAAGGAGGCGACGGCGACGACCTCGCCGGTATCGACCTCCATCAGGATGCCCGCCGCCCCCTTGGCGTTCATGATCTTCATCCCGCCAAAGAGCACCCGCTCCATCGCCGCCTGCACGCTGAGATCGAGCGACAGGGTGAGCGGCTCATGCGCGCGGGCGGGGTCGCGCAGGCGCTCGTCGAAATATTTCTCGATGCCTGCGACGCCCACCACCTCGGCGGCATGCACGCCCTCGCGCCCGAAGCTGGCCCCACCCAGCACATGCGCGGCAAGCGAGCCGTTGGGGTAAAGCCGCATCTCGCGCGGGCCGAAGAGCAGCCCCGGCTCGCCGATATCATGCACGGCCTGCTGTTGCTCGGGGCTGATTTTCTTTTTGATCCACAGGAACTTGCGCGTGCCGGTGAAATCGCGGATCAGGCGGGCGCGGTCGAGATCGGGGAAGATTTCCACCAGCTTGTCGGCGGCATGTTCGGGGTCGATCATGTCCTCGGGCTGGGCATAGAGGCTATGGGTGTCGAAATTCGTCGCCAGTATGCGGCCCTTGCGATCCACGATATCGGCGCGCTGCGCGAGGATCGAGGCCCCGGCCACGCTGGTGCGCGGCTCGCCCGGCTCGGATTGTGCCAGCACCGCCATGCGCCCGCCCACGACGCTGAAGGCGCAGAAGAAGAACACCGCCAGCACCAGAAGCCGCCCTTCGGCGCGGCGGCGGGCGCGGTCGCGCATTTCCTCATGGCGCAGGCGGATGTTCTCGCGCTCGATGGCGTCGGGGTTCTCGCCACGGTTGCGGGCCTCGAGGATACGGGCGAGCGGACGCAGGGGCGTGCGGATCATGGCTGTTGCTCCGGGTTCGAGACGTCGACGGGATTGGTGATCGGCAATGCGGGCGGCGCGGGGAAGGCGACCTGATCAATCCGCCCGAACTGATAGGGCTGGAGTGGCAGGAGGCCGAGCTTGTCGTAGTTGAGCTCGACCAGATCCATCAGCCGGTCGGGGCGGTTGAGATAGGCCCATTCGGCGTTGAGCACGCGCAGCCGGGCGCGCGCGTCGCCGATGGCCTGCTGGAGTTGCTGCGCCTTGGCCTGTGCCTCTTGCGTGCGGTAATTCTCGCGGTAGGCCCAGAAGGCGAGGCCGATCACGGCCAAGGCGGTCAGAACGTAAAGCAGGCTGCGCATCATTTGCCCCCCTTGAGCATCGGCATGCCGATGGCGCTGCGGTCGATATGGCCCGCCGGGGCCTCGGTCCGGGTTGCGACGCGCAGCTTGGCGCTGCGCGCGCGCGGGTTTTCATCCAGTTCCTGCGCGTCCGCCACGATGGCCTTGCGCGACTTGAGGGTGAATTGCGGCTCGGGCTGTTCGATCTTGGGGGCGTGGCGGCTGCCGCCGCCGGTGGCGCCTGCACGGATCTGCAAGAAGCGTTTGACCATCCGGTCCTCGATCGAATGGAAGGTCACGACCGCCAGTTGCCCGCCGGGTTTCAAGGCGCGCTCTGCGGCCTCCAGCCCCTCGATCAGTGCGCCGTATTCGTCGTTGACCGCGATGCGGATCGCCTGAAAGGTGCGGGTCGCGGGGTGGGTCTGGCCGGGTTTGGGGCGCGGCAGGCAGCGCTCGACGATCCCGGCCAGTTGCAGCGTGGTCTCGATGGGGGCGTCGTCGCGGACCCGCACGATGGATTTGGCGATGCGGCGGCTGGCGCGCTCCTCGCCGTAGAGAAAGATGATGTTGGCCAGCTCTGCCTCTGGCGTCTCGTTGACCAGATCGGCGGCGGTCGGGCCGGACTGGCTCATCCGCATGTCGAGCGGGCCGTCGTTTCGGAAGGAAAAGCCGCGTGCGGCCTCGTCAAGCTGCATCGAGGAGACGCCAAGATCAAGCACGACGCCGTCGAGATCGGTGGCGTAGTCGTCCATCTGCGCGAAATTGCCCTGCACGAGACGCAGCCGGTCGCCGTATTCCGCCCCCCAGTCGCGTGCCAGATCGAGCGCCAGCGGGTCGCGGTCGACGCCGATGACCTGGGCCGCCCCGGCGTCGAGCAGCCCGCGCGCATAGCCGCCCGCACCGAGCGTGCCGTCAAGCCAGGTGCCGGTGACCGGGGCCACCGCCGCCAGAAGCGGGCGCAACAGGACCGGGATATGCGGGGCGTCGGGGGATGTGGCGGCGGCAGCGGCCATGGTTTACGCCCCGTCCGGGTTGTCGAGCAGGATGAGCGGGTCGAAATCCTCGGGGTAGCCGTCAAGCCATTCCTCGGTCTTGGACAGTTCCTCGGCCTCGTAGGTCTCGGGTTTCCAGATCTGGAAGGTGTCGCCGGCGGCGATGAAGAACGCCTCGCCTTCGAGGTCGATCTTGCGGCGCAGCTTGGCGGGCAGCACCAGCCGCCCGGTTTCGTCCACCGATGTGGGAAAGCTCTGGCCATGAAAGAGACGTTGGAGATGCTTGCGCGCCTGCGAGCCGCGCGGCAGGGCGGCGATCTTGTCATCCACCTCCTGCATCGCCTCGATGGTGTAGCATTCGAGGAAATTGCGGCGGTGATCGCCATAGACGATGATCAGTTCGGGGTTGAGGCCGTCGGTCCAGTTCGGGTCTGAGGCCTCGATCACACGGCGAAAGAGAGCCGGGATCGACACCCTGCCCTTTCCATCCACCTTGTGGAGGCTCTCGCCCCTGAATATCCGGCCCACTGTCCCGTTGGTCCCTTGTTACGCCCCCCCGGTTGAAAACCTGCCCCCTCAGACACGAAACGGCGGGTTGATCTGCTGCCACTGATCAACCCGCCGCCCTCGTCCCGCTTGAGCGGGGTGTCCGACTGCGCGCGCCACCTGGGGGGATGTCTGCTCGCCCGCGCGCCGGATCTCTTTGTTCGATGAAAGCGGGTGCCTGTATGAAACCTGACTTGGGAGTTTTTCGGGGTCTTGCTGCCCCTCTTTGTTCCCGTCCTCATCGTGGTTTATTGATACTATGGGAAGTTGTCCCATGGCAATGTTTTTTTGCCTTCAGCGGCACAGGATGTTGCTTCCGAGACCGCTTGAAAACAACATAATGTGCCAAATTCAAGCTTGATGATGGCTTATATAGTTAGACATGTCAGGCACGGCACCATATATACGCGTATTACCTGCTTCCTATTATTTCCCATGATTTCCAAATTTTTATGGGAATTTGCGCTCTAATCTCGGGATTACAGGCTCGGACGACGCAAATCAACGGGCTTTTGGCGCGCAGGAAGACGGTGATTCACGCCAGATTGATTCGATTTTAGCGTCGCGTCATCACCGTGGGGCAGTTCCGGCCCATGATTTCCCGTACATCCCGCAATCTCCCGTCCGATCCCGGCGAAACGACAAAACCCCGCCCTTTTCGGGACGGGGTTTCGCAATGCTCAAATTGAAGGCCCCCGCAGCGGGGGCGGTGATCAGCTCACCAGACGGCGCAGCGCGGGCAGGCGTTGCAGCACCAGCACATCGAGCGCCAGCACGGTGATCAGCGTCAGCCCGGCCAGGGGAAAGGCCAGCGAGACCGCCAGCCCGACCAGCACCGCGCCCTGCCACATCGGCATGTCACGCGGCAAGGGCGGCGCGGCGAGACGCCCGCCTGCCCCGACCGGGCGGCGCTTCCACCACATCACCACCGAGGACACGCAGAGGAACAGTACCGAGAGGCAAAAGACGGTATTGGCCAGCACGCTCCATAGCCCGAGCGTGCCCATGTGCAGCGCGATGCCCACCGCCATCGCCTTGCCCGCCAGCGAGTAATTCGCGTAGCGCACATCGGCGAGGATGTTGCCGGTATACTGGTCGACATGCACGGTGCGGTCGCTGGTGGGGTCGGTATCGTCGGTGTTCATCGAGTCGCGGTTGATGGTCCAGACACCGGCCTCGCCGTTCGGCAGGTTGAGCTGGTAGCGGGCCTCGAACCCGATCTCGCGCGCGAGCGCGTCGAGCGTGTCGATAGTCACCGCGCCGCTCACGCCCTCGTGCCCTGCATGGCTGCCCGAGGCGGGCATCGGCGTGAGTTCGAGCGCCCAGGGCACCTCCTTGCGGTCGTGGTTCATGCTGGCGTGGATATCGTCCGAGAGCGGCACGTTGTCCCATTTCTCAGCCGGGAACTGGCTCCAGGCCTGGACCATCTTCTCGCCCCAGATGCCCGCCCAGGCGAGGCCGGAGACGAGGAAGAACGCCAGTACGATGGAAATCCAGAAGCCCAGCACGCCATGCAGCGAGCGCCAGAGCGCGCGGCCGCGGCCAAAACTGGGGATCAATGCGGCCCGCCATCCCGCGTCGCGCGGCCACCACATGTAAAGGCCGGTGGCGATCAGCACCATGCCGAGCGAGGCCGCGACTTCCAGCATGCGGTCGCCGGTCACGCCCAGCATCAGGTTGCTGTGGATGCCATCGGCGAAATCGTACCAGCCGGAGCGGCGCGGGAAGATCTCCAGCACCTGCGCCGCATAGGGATCGACGACGACCATGTTGGCCTCGCCGTCCAGATCGATGCGGAAGATCGCCGCGAGATCATCACGGCGCGGGGCCACGTATTGCTTGAGCGTGCCGCCGGGGATGGCGGCGGTGGCCGCCTGGGCCTGCTCGGAGACGGCGAGTGCCGCCTCTTGCGGGATCACCGGCGTGCGCTCGCCATCACGCCCATCGACCCAGGAAATCCACAGCATCAGCATGCCGGTGACGGCGAGGATGCAGAAGAACGGGATCACGAAGAGGCCGGCGTAGAAATGCCAGCGCCAGGCGGCGAAATAGAACGGGTTTGCCCCGCTGCGCGCCTGCGCGGGGGAGTGGGTCGGGTCGATCGACGTCATGGAAAGGCTCCATCAGAGACCCCGGATGCCGGGGGAAAGCGGTAAAAGAGACGAATTTTCTGGAAATCAGGCGCGCGGCGGGGCGCGCGGATCGGGCCGGGCATGGGCAAAAGCCCGTGCCAGATGCCATTCCGGGGCGTGCGTGATCCGCGCCTCGCGCGGCGCGCTCCATGGCTCGGGCAGAGCCGCCTGCCCCGGCAGCAGCACAGAGGCCACAAGGCGGCAGGCCTCGCATCCGGTGGCGGCGCTGTCGTGATCGGCACTGCCGTCATGGGCGTCATGCGCGCAGAGGTCATCGGCGCTGCCGCCCGCCGCGAGATAGGCGAGGTAGTCGGGATTGACGCTGCGGCCTGTCTCCCCGGTCAGATCGCGATGGGCAAACCCCACCGCCGCCATCGCCACGCTCAGGGCGATAACCAAAATCAATCTTGAAAAAAGGCCACATGAAACGCGCGTCATGCGCGGCACTCTGCCACAGGTCCGGGCCTCGCGCCAGTTCTCAATGCGGAGGCCGGCTCAGTCCCCGAGCCATTTGTACATGATGCGCGCATCGACAAGGCCCGCGACAGGATGCCGAAAGGCGCGCGGCAGGCGGCCCACGGTCTCGAAGCCCAGATCCTCCCAAAGGGCGATGGCACCTGTATTGGTCTCGACCACGAAATTGAACTGCATCGCGAGATAGCCCATGGCGCGGGCCTCGTCCTGCGCGTGCCGGCACATCGCCCGCGCCATGCCCTGCCCGCGCGCCGCCTCGGCTACCATGAAGCCCGCGTTGCAGACATGCGCGCCGCCGCCGGGCTGATTGGTCTTGAGGTAATAGGTGCCCAGGACCTCGCCCGCGATCTCGGCCACGTAGGTGGCGCGCGGGGTCTGCATCCACATCTCGCGCACCGCCTCGCGGGTCAGGCCCGGCTCTATCGTGTAGGTCTCGCCTGCCTTGATGACGCTGCGCAGGATCGGCCAGAGGGCGGTGAAATCGCCCTCGCGCGCGTATCTTATGGTGATGCCCTGATCGCTGTCCATATCGCCGCCCCCCGCTCAAGCCATGGCTAGCGGGGGGCGCGGGGTTTGACAAGGCTCAGGTGTTGACGTCGACGACGACGCGGCCCTTGACCTGACCTTTGAGGATATCGCGGCCAAGCTCGGGCAGATCGCCGAGGCAGGCGGGCTGTACCATCGCCTCGAGCTTGTCCATCGGCAGGTCGCGCGCGATGCGGGCCCAGGCGCGGGTGCGGTTCTCATAGGGCTGCATGACGCTGTCGATGCCCAGAAGGTTGACGCCGCGCAGGATGAAGGGGGTGATCAGCGCGCCCTCGATGGCCGGTCCCCCTGCCAGCCCGATCGCGGCGACCGAGGTGCCGTATTTCATCTGCTTGAGCACGCGGCCCAGCATCGCGCCCGCCACCGCATCGACGCATCCCGCCCATTGCTCGGCCTCCAGCGGCTTCTTCGTCACCTCGGTCAGCTCGTCGCGGGCGACGATCTGGCTAGCGCCCAAGCCGCGCAGATAGTCCTCCTGATCGGGGCGGCCGGTGACGGCGGCCACCTCATGGCCCAGATGCGCGAGGATCGCGGTCGCGACCGACCCGACACCGCCTGCCGCCCCGGTGACCAGCACCGGGCCGTGCCCCGGTTTGAGCCCGTGATCCTCGAGCGCCATCACCGCCAGCATCGCGGTAAAGCCTGCCGTGCCCACCGCCATCGCCTGACGCGTGTCCAGCCCCTCGGGCAGCGGCACCAGCCAATTGGCCAGAACCCGCGCCTTTTGCGCGTAGCCGCCCCAATGCGCCTCGCCGACGCGCCAGCCGGTCAGAACCACCTTGTCACCGGGCTTGTAGCGGTCGTCGCTGCTTTCCTCGACGGTCCCGGCAAAGTCGATGCCCGGCACGTGCGGGTAGTTGCGCACCAGCCCGCCGCCCGGCCCGATGCAGAGCCCGTCCTTGTAATTCACGGTGGAATACTCGACCGAGACCAGCACCTCGCCATGGGGCAGATCATCGACCGTGATCTGCTTGACCGCAGCGGAGGTCTTGCCGCTTTCCTCGTCCTTCTCGACGACCAACGCGTTGAACATATCGCTCTCCTTTTCCGTCGCAGGGCCAGCCCCCTGCTTCATCTTGCCAAAAATACTCCGGGGAGTGTGAGGGGCTGGCCCCTCACTCCCACGCTCAAGGACCGCTCAGGCCCAGAACCCGTCCTGCACCACGCCGCGCCGTTCGCCACCCGGGGCGCTGATCCGCAATTCGGTGCCCGCGTCCCAATGGGTCATCCGCACCATGCCGATGGCGACGTTGGTGTCAAAATCCGGCGACCATGCGGCGGAACTGACCCGGCCCACGCGCTTGCCCTTTTCCGACAGGACCGGCCACCATTCACGGCAGGGCGGCACCGCGCCGCCCTCGATGGCAATGGCGCAGATCTGCTGCACCGGGCCTTCCTTGGCCACCCTTAGCAGGGCATCGCGACCGATGCACCCGATCGCCGTATGGGTGTTGCAGAACCGGCCGAGCCCGCATTCATGCGGCGTGTTGTCGTCGGTCATGTCGTTGCCGTAGCTCAAGAGCCCGCCCTCGATCCGTTCGATCAGGTTGGGGCAGCCCGCGTGCACATCCATGCCCTTGCCCGCCTCCATCAGCGCGTGCCAGAGCGGCATGCCGAGGTCAGAGCCCTCGACATAGATCTCGAACCCGCCCTGCTTGGAATAGCCCGAGCGCGCGATCACCATGTCGCGGCCCTGAAAGTCGAACACGCCGAAGCGAAAGAAGCGGATATCGCGGACGCTGTCGCCAAAGACCGCCGCCATCAGGTCATCGGCGCGCGGGCCCTGGATGGCCAGGGGCGAGACATCCGGCTCATCCACCAGAACATCCAGCCGCCAGCCATGCGCGGTGGCGCGCACCCAGTAGAGCAGGTCCGAGTCGGCAATCGAGATCCACCAGCGATCCTCGGCCAGCTTCACGGCGACAGGGTCGTTGAGCATGCCGCCGGTCTCATCGACGATGGGCACGTAATAGCACTGTCCCGGCGTCATCCCGCGCAGGTCGCGGGGGGTCAGCATCTGCATCAGGCGGCCCGCATCGGGGCCGCGCAGTTCCACCTGCCGCTCGCAGGCCACGTCCCAGATCTGCACCGCGTCTTTCAGGTGGCGGTAATCCTCCTCGATGGAGCGGAAGACCGTCGGCAGCAGCATGTGGTTGTAGACCGTGTAGGCCTTGACCCCCGCCGCCTCGACCCCGTCTGAAAAGGGCGTTCGGCGCAAGCGGCGCGACAGGGACAGCAAGGGTGCGTTCATTTTGCCTCCTCGGGCATGAAGACGATATCGGTGATCGGGGCGGGTAGCGCCGCGCGGGTCAGCATCGCGTGGACCTGCCCCCGGTGATGGGTCTGGTGGTTGAAGAAATGGGCGACGCAGGCGGCCATCGGTTTGGTGATCTCGGCCCCGAGCGCGCCCGAATAGAACGTCAGATCACCGGTCAGGTCGATGCTGTGCACGCGGTTGGCCCAGGCCTTGATCCGGCCATCAGTGGTGAACCGCTCGGCGCTCCAGGCCGCGCCGGTGGGGGTGAGCGTGGTGCTCTCTTTGATCCCACCCTCGGGTCGGGTGTCCTCCACGCCAAACCGGTGCAGCCACATGCGGTCGGCCCAGAGGATATGGTTGAGCGTACCGAGGATCGACGAGAAATGCGCTCCGTGATCCTCGGTCAAGACCTTGAGGCTCACCGCGTCGATGGAACGGGTGATCTGCGCGTTCTGCCACGCATTATAGCGCGCCATGAGCGCGACATAATCCGCCGTCAGCATCATCAGCGCGGACCTTTCCAGTCGATCTGGCAGATTTCCGCGCTGCGCCCGTCGAAATCCCAGACCCGGCCAAAGGCGCGCACGCGGCCCTTGGTGGCGGTGGCGACGGTGATGTCGGGGCCCATCCAGTATTCGGTATTGGTGACGACGATATCCTCGCCCTTGTGGCCCTCGACCGGCACCACCTCGCCCTGGATCTTCTTGCCGACCATGAGGCGGCGGGCCTTGCCTTCGGTCTCGAAGATGACCGGCGCGCGCTCGGCCCCGAGGAATTCGCTGACCAGCACCCCGAAGAGGCCGGTGGTGCCGCGTGCCTTGCCGGAAAAGATGTTGACCAACCCCTCATAGGCCGCCTCATTGGCGCGTTCGTCGATATAGGCGGCGGCCTTCCAGTTGCCGCGCGCCATCAGGCCGGGGATTTCGAGCATCAGGCCCACGTTCAGCCCGCTCAGATCCGCGTCGCCATAGTGCCCCTCGTCGATGCGCACGCCCGACCAGGCCTGACAATAGCCTTCGGTGGGGGCGTGCTTGCCCAGGCTGACCACGCAGGGGCAGAACACCGTGCAGTTGCAGTTGAGGATCAGCTCCCCCTTGATCGTCCAGGGCACCGTGCCCACGCTTGCGTCGTCCAATGCCATGTCGTGGCCTCCTCTTTCATATTGTCGCGAATAGCACCCAGACCGATGCGGCCAGCAGCACGACGCCCAGGGGGCGGGTGAGCCAGGCACCGATCTGCGGCAGTTTTTCCAGCACCATGATCACCGTGGCCAGCCCCATGAAGGCAAGGTTCATCACCCCGCCCACGAAAGCCAGCAGCATCAGCGCCCAGCAGCAGCCAAGGCAGATGAGGCCAAGGCGGATGCCGTTGCGGGCCGCGCCCTCGTCCCAGTATTGCATGAAGAACGCCAGCGGGCGGCGGCATTTCGACAGGCACGCCTCCTTGGCGGGGCTGAACTGGTATAGCCCTGCGAGCGCCAGCAGCGCCGCCGACAAAAGTCCCGAGCGGCTGTCGCCGAAGGCTGTGAGCAAGCCCGCCTGAAAGAGCGCCATCTGCGCGGCTGCGGCCAGCACCGAAAAGCCCAGCCAGACCGACAGATACCCCGTGACCAGCGCGCCAAAGCGGGTTTCGCCGGTGTGGCTCAACTCTTCGTAGGTCGCGAAAGCGGGCAGCGCCGTGGGGGCCATCATCGCCGCCGACATCAGCGCCCACATGAGGATGATGCGGCCGAACCCGGCCGCATCTGGTGTGACGATGCACAGGCTTTGCAGGAAATCCGCGCCATAGATCACCGCGCCGTCGCGCAAATCCTGCGGCAGCGCCATGGCATAGAGCAGCCCCCAGGCCCCCAGAATGAGACCGAACAGCACCAGCCAGTGCCCGCCGCCCATTCGTCTGACCTGTGCCGCGATCATCGCGCTCTCCCTCACGACTCATCTCTTGCGTTTAAATTGTCAGACATTTAAATGTAAGACAAATGAAAATTGATCCCGATAACAAGGCCGACCTTTCGGCCCAGATCGCCGAGGCCATCCGCGAGGAGATCATGGCCGGGCGGCTGATTGTGGACGAGCGCCTGCCGTCCGAGGCGGAACTGGCCGATCACTTCGAGGTGTCGCGCCCGACGGTGCGGGAGGCACTCAAGCGGCTGGCGGCGCAATCGCTCATTCGCACGGCGCGCGGCGCGTTCGGCGGGGCCTTCGTCAACCGGCTGAGCTATCCCGAGGCGTATGGTCAGCATATCACCACCTCGACGCTGCTGCTGTCGATGAACGCGATCAGCTTTGATGTGGCCTGCGAGGCGCGCTATGCGCTGGAGCGCGCCTGCACGCCGCTGGCGGCCCTGCGCCGCACGCCCGACACGCTGGCGACGATGCGGGCGGAAATCCACCGGCAGGGGCAACCGGGGCTGACGGACGAATCGCTCTGCGCCTCGGATGTCACGTTTCACCGGGCCTTGGTGGACAGTGCGGACAATCCGGTGCTGTCCTACCAACTGGCCGGGGCGGTCGAGGCGATGCAGCCGCTGATGAACATGATCACCTTCACCGCGCGGTCGCGCGAGGCGATTGTCGGCTTTCACACCCGCATCGCCGACGCGCTGGAGCGCCACGAGGCCGACGCGGCGCAGGCCGCACTGTCGGAACTCGAAGCCTACACGCTCACACTGGGGCGCGACGTGATGGCGGCGCGCGCGCGGCCACGCCAACCGGCGTGAGGGATCAGCCGTCGTAACGCCTTCGGCGAGAGTATTTGGACCATAAAGACCACATCGGTTTCTTTATGGCAAAAATACTCAGATGCGACGCCAGCGATGCATCACGTCGCCGCCCACCTGGCGCGTCTCGACGAGCGTGAAGCGGCCCGCCTCTTCCAGCCGCGCGAGGCCCAGCGCGCCGATGCCCGGCAGCCCCTCGGCCCCGATGGCGAGCCCGGCGGTGAACCCTATGAATTCATCGACCAGCCCTGCCCCCAGAAGCGAGGCGGCGAGCGCGCCGCCGCCTTCGCAGAGCACCCGCGTCAGCCCCGTCTGCCCGAGTGCCTGGAAGATCGCCTCGGGTTTGACCTGGCCTGCCACCACGTCGCAGGGCAAGAGCCGCGCGCCCACGCCGCGCCAGGCTTCGGCGATGGCAGGATCGACCTCGGCTCCGTGGCAGAGCCAGAGCGGCACGTCAGCCGCGGTGCGCGCGAGGTTCGACATCAGCGGCAGGTCGAGCCTGCGCGAGACCACCACGCGCACCGGTTGGCGCCGCGTGCCCATGTCGCGCACGGTCAGCGTGGGGTCATCGGCGCGCGCCGTGCCTGCCCCCACCATCACCGCGTCATGGCGCGCGCGCATCGCGTGGACCATGCGCCGCGCCTGTGCCCCGGTGATCCACTGGCTGTGACCGGTGGCGGTGGCGATGCGCCCATCGAGGCTGGCGGCGAGTTTCAGCGTCACGAAAGGCCGCCCGGTCGCGTTGCGCATCAGCGATCCGGCGAGATCGCGCGCGGCCTCTTCGGCCATGACGCCAGTCGTGACCTCTATTCCGGCGGCGCGCAGCATGGCGAAACCGCGCCCCGCGACGCGCGCGTCATTGTCGTCGAACGAGGCCACGACGCGCGCCACGCCCGCCTCGATCAGCGCCTCGGCGCAGGGCGGTGTCTTGCCGTGATGTGCGCAGGGCTCCAGCGTGACATAGGCGGTGGCCCCGCGTGCCGCGGCCCCGGCCTGTGCAAGCGCCTGTGTTTCGGCATGTGGCCGCCCGCCCGGCGCGGTCCAGCCGCGCCCGATGATCCTGTCCCCCTGAACGATGACGCAGCCGACCGCCGGGTTGGGCGCGCATTGCCCCATGCCCCGGCGCCCGAGCGACAGAGCAAGGCGCATGAAACGGACGTCCCTGTCGGTCACGCGTCGGGGTCTGGGGTTGCCGCCGCCTCGTCGGGGCGCAACTCGCTTACGAAACGGTCGAAATCATCGGCTTCCTGGAAGTTCTTGTAGACGCTGGCAAAGCGCACATAGGCCACGGTGTCGATTCGCGAGAGGCTTTCCATCACGATCTCGCCGACGGTCTTGGAGGGGATGTCGGTCTCGCCCATGCTTTCAAGGCGGCGCACGATGCCGGAGATCATCTGCTCCACGCGCTCGGGCTCGATCGGGCGTTTCTGCAGCGCGATCCGGATCGAGCGTTCCAGCTTGTCGCGGTCGAAATCCTCGCGCCGTCCGTTCGATTTCACGACCACGAGGTCCCGCAGCTGCACCCGCTCATAGGTGGTGAAGCGTCCGCCGCAAGCCGGGCAGAAGCGCCTGCGCCGGATCGAGACATGATCCTCTGCGGGGCGTGAATCCTTGACCTGTGTGTCGATGTTTCCGCAAAACGGGCAGCGCATGGGCCGTCCCCCTTCTTTGTCTCTGCCTCTTGGGTCATGGGTCTGAAGCCCAGTTATCCACAGCCACTATAGGACAGCAACAAGGTTTTGGGTAGGGGGGAAATCGCACCGCTAGATAGGCGGCTGAGAGGGCTTTGAAACAGGCCGGTCGCGGCCCTAGGTAGGGGGCAAGACGACAGGAAAGGACATCAGATGACGACCAAGACGCTGTTCATCACCGGGGCCTCGAGCGGCATCGGGGCGGAGACCGCGCGCGCCGCCGCAAAGGCGGGCTGGAACGTGGCGCTGTTCGCGCGCCGCCGCGACAAGCTGGAGGCGCTGGTTAGCGAGTTGGGAGAGGCGCGGGCCCTCGCCCTGCCCGGTGACGTGACGCAGATGGCCGATCTGGAGCACGCGGTGCGCGAGACGCAAGGGCGGTTCGGGCAGATCAATGCGGTCTTTGCCAATGCCGGGCGCGGGCTCGACACCCCCGGCGTGGCCGAGGGCGACCCCGAGGAGTGGCGCAGCATGATGGACATCAACGTCATGGGTCTCTTGTGGACCATCAAGGCCAGCTACGCCGCGCTGCAGGAGAGCAAGGGCCATCTGATCCTGACCGGCTCGGCGGCGGGCAAGCGACATATCAAGGGCTCGATCTACGGCGCATCGAAATGGTTCGTGCACGGGCTTGCCGGCAACATGGCGGAGGAGATGCGCGAGTGGGGCGGGCGCTGCACGGTGATCGCGCCGGGCATGGTCGACACGCCCTTTTTCGACAGCCCCAAGCCCGACAAGTTGCAGCCCGAGGACGTGGCGGGGGCCGTGATGCACGCGCTGAACGCGCCCGACCGGGCCTCGGTGCAGGAAATCTTTCTGATGCCAACGCAGTAAGGAGGCGAGCATGACGCAACAGCGCAACGACGATCCCGCAACCGGCCCCGGCACGACCAGCGACCCCAATCAGGCGGATCGCAACACGGTCGATCCCTGGCCGGACAAGGACAAGGACGTGCCGGAAACCTCGGACGCGCCCGAACAGGAAAACCCCGCCCCCGGCACCGGGCCGGGCACGACCGAGGATCCCAATCAGGCGGATCGCACCTGACGATCAGCCGACGAGATGCGCCGCCACCTCGCGGACATGCGGCGCATCGCGGTGCTCGAAGAGGTAGATGCCCTGCCATGTGCCGAGCCGCAGGCGGCCATCCTCGACCGGGATGCCGAGGCTGACGGGCAGGAGTGCTGCCTTGATATGGGCGGGCATGTCGTCGGGCCCTTCATGGGTGTGGCGCAGATAGGCCATCGCCGGATCGGTGCTCGGCGGCACGAGGCGGGTGAAAAAGGCGTGCAGGTCGGTCTGCACCTCGGGATCTGCGTTTTCCTGAATGAGCAGGCTGGCCGAGGTGTGGCGGATGAAGAGTGTCAGCAGGCCGTCGCCTGCGACCCACTCCGCCACCCGGTCGGTGATCTCATAGAGCCCCTGCCCCTGCGTGGTTATGGTGAACGTGGTTTGCATGATCCCCAGACTGCGTCAGACCGGCGCGCGGCTCAAGGGCAATGAAGCCGACGATTTGGCGACCCGGCTTTCTTGACCCCGGCGGGGCTTGGCTATACGCCATCGGAAACGACATCATGCCACAACCAAGGACACAAAGCCCATGAGCAATCCCTCGCTTCTCATCCTGCCCGGTGACGGGATCGGCCCCGAAGTCATGGCCGAAGTCACCAGGATCATCGGCTGGTTCGGCGACAAACGCGGCGTCGCCTTTGACGTGAGCGAGGATCTGGTCGGCGGGGCCGCCTATGACGCGCATGGCACGCCGCTGCATGACGACACCATGGCCCGCGCGCAGGAGGTCGATGCCGTGCTGCTCGGGGCCGTGGGCGGGCCGAAATACGACACTCTCGATTTCAGCGTGAAGCCCGAGCGCGGCCTGTTGCGGCTGCGCAAGGAAATGGACCTTTTCGCCAACCTGCGGCCCGCGCAATGCTTTGACGCGCTGGCGGATTTCTCGTCGCTCAAGCGTGACGTGGTGGCCGGGCTCGACATCATGATCGTGCGCGAGCTGACCTCGGGGATCTATTTCGGCGAGCCGCGCGGCATCATCCGCGAGGGCAACGAGCGCGTCGGCATCAACACGCAGCGCTATACCGAGAGCGAGATCGCCCGCGTGGCGCGCGCGGCCTTCGAGCTGGCGCGCAAGCGGTCGAACCGCGTCTGCTCGATGGAAAAGGCCAATGTGATGGAATCGGGCGTGCTCTGGCGCGAGGTGGTGACCGAGGTGCATCAGGCGGAGTATGCCGATGTCGAGCTGAGCCACATGTATGCCGATGCGGGCGCGATGCAGCTCTGCCGCTGGCCCAAGCAGTTCGACGTGATCGTGACCGACAACCTCTTTGGCGACATGCTGTCGGACGCGGCGGCTATGCTGACCGGCAGCCTGGGCATGCTGCCCTCGGCCAGCCTCGGCGCGCCGATGGCCAATGGTCGGCCCAAGGCGCTATATGAGCCGGTGCATGGCAGCGCGCCCGATATCGCGGGCCAGGGCAAGGCCAACCCGATCGCCTGCATCCTCAGCTTTGCCATGGCGCTGCGCTATTCGTTCGACATGGGCGAGGATGCGGCCCGCGTGGAAAAGGCGGTGGAAGAGGTGCTCGCTCAGGGTCTGCGCACCGCCGATCTGCTGGGCGAGGAGGGTGTCACGCCGGTCTCCACCAGCGAGATGGGCGATGCCATTCTCGCGGCACTCGACGCGAGCCTCTGAGACCGGGACATTCTGCCACGGGCGGCGCGCTGTCAGCCGCCTGTGGTATCTCCGGCGCGTCGGCGCGCACACCACTGGATCAGCTTGTCGAGGACAAAGCCGGTCACCAGCACCGCCAGAAATCCGAGCGTCGCCCAGATCACCATGAACACCCAAAGCAGATTGACCGCCCCCATCACGAGGGCGGCATTGGTGTAGTTTGGCGCCTCTTTCATGTTTCCGCGTCGCATGACCGGAGTTTACCGAAAGAATCGCCCCTGTCAGGTGAAATTTTCTGCTCAGGCCCGGACGCGCAGCTATCCGCGCGCCTCGCGCAGGGCCTTGGGCAGCGCCTCGGCCAGCACCGCCAGATCGTCGGCGCGTCCGCAACTGATGCGGATGCAGCGATCCTGCGGGGCCACGAAGGGCATCCGCACAAACACGCCCCGCGCCACCAGCGCCGCCAGAACGGCGCGGGCGAAATCGCCGTCGCGCCCGCAATCGACGGCGACGAAATTGGTGGCGGACGGGATGGGTGCCAGCCCGTTGTCGCGGGCGATGCGCGCAATCTCGTCGCGCGACCGGGCCACCTCGGCCTGCACATGCGCCAGCCAGTCGGCATCGTGCAGCGCCGCGAGCGCGCCCGCCTGCGCCATGCGGTTCATGCCGAAATGGTTGCGGATCTTGTCGAAGCTCTTGATCAGCGGGGCCGCCGCCACCGCGTAACCGATACGCGCGCCCGCCATGCCGTGCGCCTTGGAAAAGGTGCGCATTCGGATCACGCGGGGGTCGTCTGCGGCGACCTCTGCCGCCGTGCCCTCGGGGGCGAATTCGACATAGGCCTCGTCAAGGCAGAGCAGGCAGCCCTCGGGCAGCGCGTCAAGCGCGGTCAACACATCGGCACTCTGCGCCCATGTGCCCATCGGGTTGTCGGGATTGGCATAGTAGATCAGCTTGGCGTCGAGCTCGCGCGCGCGGGCGATGAGCGCGGCCAGATCCTCGTGATCGTCGCGGTAAGGCACCTTGTGCAACGCGCCGCCAAAGCCCGCGACATGGTAGTTGAAGGTGGGATAGGCCCCGTCCGAGGTGACGACCGCATCGCCGGGGGCCACCAGCAGGCGCACGAGGTTGCCCAGGAGGCCGTCGATCCCCTCGCCCACCAGCACATTCTCAACCGCCACGCCCATGTGGTCTGCGAGGGCAGCGCGCAGATCGTGGCTGGTCGGGTCGCCGTATTTCCAGACCTGCTCCGCCTCGGCGCGGATGGCGGCGAGCGCCTTGGGCGAGGGGCCGAAAAGGCTCTCATTCGCGCCCAGACGTGCGGCAAAGGGCGCGCCGCGCGTGCGCTCCTGCTCCTCGGGGCCGACGAAGGGCACGTTGGCGGGCAGGCTCTCGACAAGGGGTGTGTAACGGGGTCCGGTCATGGGGCGCAGTTAACGGGATGCGGGCCGCGGCTGCAAGGGTCTGCCGCCACGTTCCGCTGGCCTGCACCGCGCGGCCCGTGTTTCATACGCCCAAAGGAGGACCGCCCATGCCCCGCGTCAGCACCGAGATCACCGATCACATCGCCCATGTCACCCTGACCCGCCCCGACAAGCGCAACGCCGTCGATCCCGAGATGGCCGAGGCCATCGTTGCCGCCGGACAGGCGCTGCACGATGCCGATATTCGCGCCGTCGTTCTCTCGGGTGAGGGGCAGTCGTTTTGTGCGGGGCTCGACGTGATGAGCTTTGCCGCGCTGGCCAAGGGCGACCCCGAGGCGCTGATCCTGCCGCGCAGCCACGGCAATACCAACCTCTTTCAGGAGGTGGCGATGGTCTGGCGCCGCCTGCCGGTGCCGGTGATCGCGGCGCTGCAGGGGGCGGTCTATGGGGCGGGGTTCCAGCTTGCGCTCGGGGCCGACATCCGGATTGCGGCACCGGAGGCGCAACTGGCCATCATGGAGATGAAATGGGGGCTGATCCCCGATATGGGCGGCATGGCGCTCTTGCCGCGGCTGACCCGGTCGGACGTGATCCGGCGGCTGACCTATACCGCCCGGCCGATCCCCGCCGCGCAGGCCGAGGCCTGGGGTCTGGTGACGGAAGTGTCCGACGATCCGCTGGGTGCCGCGCGGGATCTGGCACGAGAGATCGCCACCCGCAGCCCGTCCGCCATCCGTGCCGCCAAGCGGCTGATTGCCGTGGCCGAGAGCGGCGTGGGAGAGGACGCGGTGCTGATGGAGGAGAGCCGCGCACAGGCGGCCCTTATCGGCAAGCCCGACCAGATGGAGCAGATCGCCGCCAACATGGCCGGTCGCGCGCCGGTGTTTGGCGGGAAGGGGTGAGAGGCGAGTTGGGATGTTTTTGGCCTGAAGTGGACCTTCGCCTCTAGCACCAACGCGCGGAATCAAGGCGCGGCACGCGCCGCCGCGCGGCGCCCGACCGCCCCCCGGGCGGGCGCATTTGCAACGTGCCAAGCATTTGAAAACGCATAAATATTTGACGAATATAAAGTGCCTTCCGGCAAGGTTGAAGCGCCCACCCGCGGTCGGGCACCGCGCGGCTCATCCCTCAAACCGCCAAGGTCACCTTCAGGCCGTCGCAACCCGCTACCGCTTTGCGCCTCACCCGCCGTAAACCGCGCTCCAGCGTTCGATCAGCGCCTGCTGCAACCGCTTCGAGCGCAGGTTCCATGCGCGCGCGCCGGGCGGGCGCTCTTCCTGCTTGGGGTCGATCCGGCTGCGCAGGCTGTCGCTCGAGGTGAAGATGGCAAAGGCCAGATCGGTCCCCTGTGGCGTGCGCACATAGCCCGCAAGGCTGCTGACGAAATAGAGCGTGCCGGTCTTGGCCACGACCTTGACCGGGTGATCGCGGGTCGGGCGTCCCTTGGCGTCACGCATCTGGTGCTCGCGCAGGAGCGGTCGCAACAGCCCCGCATCCTGCGCCTGCGCCAGTCCTTTGGCCATCGCCGCCGCCGACAGCCGCGAGCGGTCACTGAGCCCCGAATGGTCGCGCAGCGCGACCCCCGTCATCCCGAGGTTCTGCGCCACCCAGTCACTCATCGCCTGTGCCGATTGCGCCAGCGGCACGGCGCGTCCCTTGAGCCGCGCGGTCGCCGTCAGCCCCACCATCTCGGCGGTGAGGTTGGTGGAATATTTCAGCATCTCGCGCAGGATATCACGCAAGGGCGCGCTGTAATGCGTCACGATCACCCCGCCCTGCGGCCTGGCCTCCTGTATCGCGGGCTTGCCGAGGTCGATGCCCTGCGACCGCGCGAAGGTGGCAAAGACTTCGGCTGCATAAAGCTCCGGCTTTCGCACCGGCAGCCAGCGCGCGCCGCCATTGCCGAGGGCAGCGCGCGCCACGGTCCAGTCGTCGCGCGCGCCCGCATCGCGATAGGTATAGACCGGCACGCTGCGATCGGCGATCTGCATGCGCGCCACGGTCACGTCGGGGCGGTAGCGGCCGCTGCGCGCATCCATCGAGACGGTATATTTTCCGCCCGCGCGCTTCCATTCGAAATGCACCCGGTTGTAATTGAGGTTCAGCCCCGAGATCGCGGGATTATAGCCGACATGCTCGGGCTGGCTCTCGTCGATGGCGCGCTTGAACGGCACCGCGCCGCCCCAGACGCGGAACTGGCCGCGCAGCTCGCGGATGCCGGCCTGTTTCAGCCCGGCGGCGAGCGAGGCGAGCGCGTCGGTGTCGAGTGTAGGATCGCCGCCCCCGGTGAGGATCAGATCGCCCTTGAGCACATCGCCCTCAAGGGCGCCAGTGGCGAAGAGCCGCGTTTCGAACCGGTAGTCCGGGCCGAGCACGTCAAGCGCGTAGAGCGCCGTCACCGCCTTGGTGACGCTGGCGGGCGGCAGGCCGGTTGCGCCGTCGCCCTCTTCCAGCACCTGCCCGCTCGCGGCATCCGCCACGGCATAGCCCACCTGGCCCGACAGCTTTGCCTCGGCGATCAGCGCCTCGACGCTCGGGGCGAGCCGCGCGGCCCCGCTGCCGCCGCCGGGCCGGGCCACCGGGCGCAGCGAGATCGCGGGCGCCCCGCCAAGCGCCGCGCCCGCCATGCCCGAGAGCGCCGCGCCGAGGAAGAGACGTCTGGAAAATGCGTGTTTCATGGGGCCGAGTTAAACGCAGCAGGCTGCGCGGTGCAATCACGATTCGGCTCACGCCGCGTCACGTTTCCCGCCCGCTCTGCGTGCCGCCCTGCGCGCGCAGCGCGGTCGAGGAGATATCCATCATCGGCACGTTGACGAAACACCAGGCCGGCGCCGTAGCCTGGCCCAAAAGACGGCTTGCACGGCCCGGCAGGCAGGCGTGGCGATAGATCCGCGCGGCGGGCGACATGCGCGCCGAAATCCGCTGACCGGGACGCGCCAGCACGCCCACCGGCACGCTCTCGATGATGCTCTGCCAATCCTGCCAGCGGTGAAACTGCGCCAGGTTATCGGCGCCCATCAGCCACACGAAGCGCACCCCCGGCGCGGCATGGCGCAGGGCGATGAGCGTCTGCGCGGTATAACGTGTGCCCGCCTGCGCCTCGAAATCGGTGACCGCCATGCGCGGATGATCGACCATCGCGCGCGCCGCCGCCATGCGCTCGGCCAAGGGTGCGGGCCCGTGCGGCTTGAGCGGGTTGCCGGGGCTCACCAGCCACCACAGCCGGTCGAGCGCAAACCGGCGCAGCGCCTCGCGGCTGATATGCAGGTGGCCCGCATGTGGCGGATCGAAGGACCCGCCCAGCAGGCCGATGACCTGACCGGGCCGGGCAAGGGGCAAGGCGTGTCTCATGGCCCTTTCATTGCCAGAGCCCGGCGGCGTGTAAAGCGAAAACGCCGTGCGGGCCGAGCCTGCCGCTCAGTCGATGCGTTTCGCCTCTTCGGCGTGACGGCTGAGCCGCGCCGCGTGATCGGCCACCCGGCCAAGCCAGCGCAGCGCGTCGGTGCGCGCGAATACCTCGCTGACCGGCAACAGCCCGGCATGTTCGCGCAAGAGCACGCCGCGCCGGAACCGCGCCGTGCGCGCGGCAATAAGCCGCGCGAGACGCTCAAGGCGCGGGGCCTTGCTGTCGCGCCCAAGGGCGGTGGCGAGCGTGGCCACATCGCGGCGCAGATGCGCTTCGTCGTGCAGGGTGGCGATGCGGTCGCGCTGTCCGCAGCGCTCGATCAGGCGCTGCAAGTGGTCGAGTTGATGCAGAAGCGCCGCGTAGCGGGCCTGTTCCCTCTCACGGTCCGGCGCGATACGGACCCGCGCCAGATACTCCTCGACGGCGATCACCGCCTGGTGCCCCTGCACCGCGATCGAGGCCAGCGCCCGCAGATCGCCCTCGGGACCGAGCGCCCGGTGCAGCGCCGCAAACACGGTGCGGCGGAGGCGGTCCGCAACGCTCTGGGCCGCGTCCATCGCCGCCCCCTCGTCGGCCAGAAGCCGCCGGTCCAGCCCGTGGACAAGCGGCATCGCGCGGTCCGGCACCAGCCGCTCGACCAGCGCGGCAAAGCGCGCGGTGAGCGGCAGAAAGACCGCCGCGCCGAGCAGGTTGAAGCCGGTATGAAAGAGCACCAGCGCGGTCTGGTCATCCGCCCCGGCGCGCGTGCCATGCAGCAGCGGTGCCACCAGATCGAGCAGCGGAAAGGCAAGCGCCGCCGTGCCGATGTTGAACATCAGGTTCGCCACCGCCGTCAGCCGCATCGCCCGCGCGCCGCCCAGCGCGGCCAGAAGCCCGGTCACCGTGGTGCCGATATTGAAGCCGATCACCAGGGCGGCGGCCTGCGCGAAATTGACCGCGCCCGAGCCCAGCAGCACGAGAACCAGCGCCATACCGGCCGAGGAGGACTGGATCATGGCGACCAGCAGCAGGCCGATCAGCACCAGCGACAGCCGCCCGCCCCAGCCATCGCCGGGCAGCAGGCCGGGATGCAGCAGCGCCTCCAGACCCGCCGTCGCCGCCTGCATCATGTCGAGCCCGATGAAGAGCAGGCAGAATCCGGCCAGCGCCCGCCCGATCCGTGCCGCCTGCCCCTGTGCCAGCATCGACGCCAAGGCCGCCGCCAGAAGCAGCGGCAGCGCCACCACCCCCAGCTTGAGCTTGAGCCCGAGCGCCATGACCAGCCAGCCGGTGACGGTGGTGCCGATATTGGCCCCGTAGAGTACGCCGAGCGCCTGCGCGAAGCTGAGCACGCCCGCGCCGACCACGCCGATGGTGATCAGCGAGACGGCGGTCGAGGACTGGATCACGGCGGTGGCCACCGCCCCTGCCACCGCACCGCGCAGCGGCGAGGCGGTGACCCGTGCAAGCTGCCGCCGCAGCCGCCCGCCCGCCGCCTCGCGCAGTGCCGCGGTCATGATCTCCATGCCCAGCAGGAACAGCCCGACCCCGCCCATGGCGGTCAATACCTGCATCATCACCGGCCCCTTTGTTTGCGGACAGGATGCAGAGCGGAAGGGCGCAAGGCAAGGCGGCATGGAGCCGCGCAGGTCAGTCCGAGCCGCCGCTGAGCTGTCGGCCCGGCAACCTCGCAAAGATGTCGCGTTCCCCCTTGCAAAGCCGCGTCACGCGGTATAATCGCTCGGCCACGGTCGGGCTGTAGCGCAGCCTGGTAGCGCACCTGCTTCGGGAGCAGGGGGTCGGAGGTTCGAATCCTCTCAGCCCGACCAGTTTTCACGCCAGTTTTCAGCTTGAGCGACGCCGGGGCGTCGCGCCCGCGGCGCCCGCCGGGTGCGGCGCGATCATCTCAGGATGTGGCGAGTCGGCTTTCCAGCAATTCGCCGCGATCCTCCAGCAAGGGATAGGCGATCATTGCAAAGGACGTGTTCAGCATCTTGAGCGCGCGCAACAGATCGAGGTGAATGGCGCTGGTGTCGAATGTCTCGGCCTTGCCCTTGCGCAGCCGTTTGAGATGCGTACGCTGCAGGTTCTGCTCCAGATCGCGGACCCGTTCCTTTTGCTCGACCAGTTCGCGCGCAAGGCCGATATCCTCGGACATCAGCACCGAGATCCCGTGCTGCACGTTGCGCAGCACGACGTCGTGAAAATCCGACAATTCGCGCCAGCCCTCGCCGGAGAATTGCAGGTTCTCGCTGTCCTTGACCTGCGCGAGATCCACCATCTTGCGGGCGATCACATCTGCCCCGGCCTCGAGATTGACGGCGATGCCCGACAGCTCGAAGGCGCGATTGCCGGTATCCTCCTGCGGATCATTGCTGCGCACGCGCGACAGGTAGGTGCGGATATCGAGCGACATCTGCGTCAGGTTCTGCAATTCGGCGCGTTGCTTTGCTGCCGTTTCCTCGTCGTAGTGATCAAAAAGGCCGATGGCCTCTCGCAGCATGATCTCGATCCGGTGCCCCATCTCGACAAGCTCGCGCTGCGCGCAGGCAAAGGCGCGGCGGGGCTGATCCTGAACGCTCGGGTCGAGCGCGCTGCGCCACGCGCCTTGCGCCGGTCTCTGCGGGGCATCCGGCACCAGCAGCCCGGCCGCGCGCATCAGCGGGCCGACCAGCGGCAGGCCGATCAGAAGCAGCACGAGATTGAACGCCAGATGCAGATAGAGCGCCTGTTGCCCGGCACCGAGGTCAAGCCCCGGGGCAGGCAAGCCGTAGTTGACCAGCAGCGACAGCACCACCGCCGCGCCGCCGCCGCGCAACAGCAGATTGCACCAGACCACCCGGCGCACGGCGGTTTCGGCCTTGAGCGTCAGGATCACGGCGATCACCGATCCGCCGAGATTGGCCCCGAGCACCATCGACACCGTCGCCTCGAGCGGCAACAGCCCCTGCGCGGCCAGGGTGGCGAAGAGCAGCACGGCGGCGACGCTGGAATGCACCAGCCAGGCAAAAAGCGCCGCCAGCACGAAGGCAAAAATCGCATCCCCCGCGAGATAGCGCATCGCCGCCTCGGCCCCGGCCAGGTTGGTCAGCGGCTGGCTTGCCTCGCGGATCAGGTCGAGCGACAGGAAGATCAGCGAAAGCCCGATCAGGATCCGGCCCGCCTGCCGGACGCGCCGGGCCGAGCTGCGCAGGAAGATCATCACCCCGGCCAGCAGCAGGAGCGGGGTCACGACGGCGAGTTTGGAATTCAGCACGAGGGCAACGATGGCCGAGCCGAGATCCGCGCCCAGCATGATCGCGAGCCCCGCCACGCTGCCGATCGCACCGGTCGACACGAACCCCGCCATCAGCACCGCCACGGCGGTCGAGCTCTGCATCAGCACCGCCGTCGCCGCCCCCGACCCCGCCGCCGCGAGGCGGTTCGAGGTCGAGCGGCGCAGCCAGAGCCGCAGCTTGGCACCCAGCGCCCGCTCGAAGCCGGTACGCACCAGCCGGACCGCCCAGATCAGCAGGGCCGCGGCGGCGGCCATGTTGACGACAAAGAGAACGGGTGTGCTTTCCATAAGGCTCCAAGGGGTTTGCCGATGCCGACGCGCATCGGCGCGATTTCAGAAGGTGAACGGACCTTCACCATGCGCGAAGGGCAGTTCGGTCCAGACCCCGCCGGGGGCCGTGTCGATCAGGCCGCATCCGGTGGGCCCGGTCATGAAGCCTGCCGGTGCATCCGCCCGCCGGTCGAGCGCGAAGGCGCTGCAACATGCAGGCGCGGTCACGACCGGATGACGCCCGAGCAGGCCATGATACACACCATGCACATGCCCTGCCAAGACCCGAACCGGCGCGGTATGCCGATCCAGACCGTCCCGCAGCGCGTCGGGATTTGCAAGGCCGATTGCATCCATGAAGCGAATACCGACCCGCAGCGGCGGATGGTGCAGCGCCACGACGATTTGCATGTCGCCTGACCCGGCCAGCGCCTCGCGCAAATGTGACAGGCTTTCATCGCGCAGCGCGCCCCCGCCCTGGCCCTCGACCAATGTGTCGAGCCCGATGATGCGGGTGTCGCCGATATCCGCCACCCAGTCGATCAAACCGCGCGGCGCGATCTCTGGCAGGTCGGAAAACGCCGCGCGAAACGGCTCGCGCCGATCATGGTTGCCGGGGATCACAAGCAGCCGGAGGCCCAGCCGCTCCAGCTCCTGCCGGGCGATGACATAGCTTTCCGCGCTGCCGTCATCGCTGATATCGCCGGTCACCAGCACCGCGTCGATGGGGCCGATGGCCTGCATCCGCGCGCGGAGCGTGGTGACGGCCTCATGCAGCAGTTGCCCGGTATCGAGCCGCCCGGAGACCAGTTGCCCCGGTGCGACCGCGTGAAGGTCCGAGATATGCAGCAGCCGCGCCACGGTCACTTGATCCCGGTGCGCAGGAAGGCCTGCACGAACTGCCGCTGAAAGACCAGAAAGGCGATGAGCAAGGGGGCCACCGACATGATCGTCGCCGCCGAGATCACGCTGATATCGACGCCATTCTCAGGCGCTGCAAAGATCGACAATCCCACGGTGAGCGGCCTTGTGTCGGGCGAGTTGGTGACAATCAGCGGCCAGAGAAAATTGTTCCAATGGGTCGATACCGAAACCAGCGCATAGGCCAGGTAGGTGGGCCGCGCGAGGGGCACATAGACCCGCCACAGGATGCCGAACCAGCCGCAACCCTCGACGCGCGCCGCCTCGTGCAGCTCGATCGGCACGCCCTTGAACGCCTGCCGCATCAGGAAGATGCCGAAGGCCGAGGCCATGTAGGGCATGCCCACCCCGAGGATGGTGTCAAAGAGGCCCAGCCGCGAGACCATCACGTAATTCTCGACGATGAGCACCTCGGGCAGGATGAACAGCTGCATCAGCACGAGGATGAACACCACATCCCGCCCCGGAAAGCGCACCTGCGCAAAGGCAAAGCCCGCCAGCGTGGTGACGACGAATTGCCCGATCAGGATCACGGTCACCAGAAGGAAGGTGTTGAGGAAATACTTGAGCCACGGCGCCCCGGCCCAGGCGGTGCGGAAATTCTCCAGCGTCCAGGGGGCCGCGATGTTGAAATTCACCGCGTCCGAGGTGGTGTGGAACGCCGCCCAGAAGGCAAAGACCAGCGGCGAGATCCAGATCACCGCCAGCAGCAGCGCGCCGAAGGTCTCGATATGTCTCGAAAGGCCGCTCATTGGTAATGCGTCCGCTTGTCGAGGATGGTGAATTTGACGCCCGCCACGATGCCCAGCACCAGCAGGATCAGGATCGTCATCGCCGCCGCCTGCGGCGCGTCGAAGAACGCAAAGGCCATTTCCCAGATGTAATAGAGGATCAGTTTCGACGCATCATTCGGCCCGCCCTTGGTGAGGATGAAGAGATGGTCGATCAGCTTGACCGAGTTGATCAGCGCGTTGATCATGATGAAGAGTGTCGTGGGCATCAGGAGCGGCAGCACGATCCGACGCGTATAGGTAAAGCGGCTCGCCCCTTCGATATCGGCGGCTTCCTTGAGGTCTTCGGGAATGGTCTGGAGGGCGGCGAGGTAGAAGATCATGAAGAACCCGGCCTCTTTCCAGATCGTCACGATGATCACCGCCCAGAGCGCGGTTTCGGGCTGGCCCAGCCAGTTGACCGAAGGCAGGCCGAAGAGCGACCCGATCTGATCCAAGACCCCGAGGCCCGGCGTGTAGAAGAACAGCCACAGATTGGCCGCCGCGATCATCGGCAGCACGGTGGGCGTGAAATAGGCGGTGCGCACGAAACCACGCGCCGGGATCTTGGAATTCGCCCAGAGCGCCATGCCCAGCGCGATCGCGATGGAAATCGGGATCGTCGCGCCCGCGTAGATCAGGTTGTTGGTGGCCACCTTCCAGAAGGTCGGGTCGGCAAACAGATCGGCATAGTTCTCAAAGCCCACGAATTCGCTGGGGTTGCGGCGCGTGCCCCGGCTGAACAGGCTGGTCCAGAGAGTGGCCAGCGAGGGGTAAAAGGCAAAGGCCGTCAACAGGATCGCGGCGGGCGACAGCAGCAGCCAGCCGTAAATCGCCTGTCTGCGGCGCTCGATATTCACATGGGTCGCCATGGTCATGGGCCTTTTGCCTGTCAGAAACCGGTGCCGGGCGATTGCCCGGCACCGGCGAAGCGGGCTACCGGTGGAGGATTACCGGTAGTCCTTCAACAGCCGCTCGGCGGCGGCCTGCGCCTCGGCCAGCGCGTCGGCGGGCGATTGGCTGCCGGTCAAAGCCGCCTGAATGGCGTTGTTGAGCCCGTCACGCACGCGCGCCGTCTCGAAGGTCGAGAACTCGGCGACGGCGTTTTCAAGCTGGTTGCGCGCCACCAGAGCAGGCGGAAACTCTGCCGTATAGCTCTGCAGCGCCTCGGTTTCATAGGCGGCGGGGGACACGCCCATGTAGCCCGTGGCAATCGACCATTCGGCGGCCTGTTCCGGTGCGGTCATGAACTTGATCAGCTTGAGGGCGGCGGCGCGTTCCTCGTCGGTAGTGTCCTCGAAGACATAGAAGTTGCCGCCGCCGGTGGGCGAGCCGGGCCGCTCGTTCGCGGGCAGTTCGGCGACGCCGAAATCGAACCCGGCGCCGTTCTTGACCGCCGTCAGGTTGCCGGTGGAGTGCCACATCATCGCGGTCTGGCCTTCGAGAAACGCCTGGCGCAGCGTGCCCCATTCGACCGTGCCTTCGGGCATGATGCCATGCTCGGTCGAGAGCGACTTCCAGAATTCCAGCGTCTCGACAACCGCAGGGTCGTCGAAATAGGTCTCGAGCCCGTCGCCCGACATCAGTTCCTTGCCGTTCTGGATCGCCAGCGCCTGGAACATCCAGTAGGGATAGCCGGTCGAGGGGATCATCAGCCCGTAGGTGTCTCCCTCGGTCAGCGTCTTGCCCATGCTCACCATCTCGTCCCAGGTGGCGGGGGGGGCTTCGGGGTCGAGGCCCGCGTCGCGGAACATGTCCTTGTTGTAATAGGCCACGATGGTCGAGCGCTGGAACGGGATGCCCCAGGTCTTGCCCTCGATCCGGCTGTTGGCCATCAGCGCGGGGTAGAAGCTGTCGAGCCAGGCCTGGTCCACGCCCTCGATATCCTCGAAGGCGACGATGCGTTCCTGCTCGATCAGGTCATAGGCGTCGATCGAGAACATCACCGCGAGTTGCGCAGGCTCGCCCGAGGCGATGGCCGACAGCGCGCGCACGCGGGTGTCGTCGTAATTGCCCGAATAGATCGCGTTGACCTTGATCTCCGGGTTGGCCTCTTCGAACTTGGCGACGATGCCATCGACCACCTCGGTCAGCGCACCGCCCACCGCAATCGGGTAATACATCGTCAGTTCGGTTTCGGCGGCCACCGGTGCGGCGGTCAGTGTCGCCACCGCGGTTGCCAGACTTATCTTCCTGATCGTGTTCATGGTTCTCTCCCTTGGATTAAACACGGTATTCGCGACGTGACGTCACGCCGTCACGCCAGTCGGATGCCGCAGCCTGTTTCCCTCAGCGTCGAAGAAATGCAGGTCTGCATCGGCAAAATCTATCTCAAGCTCTTCGCCCGCCGGGATGTTGCGCAGTCCCGGCATCGAAATGGTCAGCCCGTTCGCGCCCGGATGCGTCAGCCCCACGAAGGTCTCGGAGCCGAGGAATTCGCATTCGGACACCCGGCATGTCAGCCGCCCCTTGCCCGGATCGGCGAGGCGCAGACTTTCGGCGCGCAGGCCGATGGTGCTGGCGCTCTCGAAACCGGGGATCGCCGCGCCCTCGATCAGCGCCATCGGCGGCGCGCCGACGAATTCGGCCACGAAGGTGTTGGCGGAGCGGTAATACAGATCCTCCGGCGCGCCGGTCTGCTGGATGCGCCCGTCCTTCATCAGCACCACCATGTCGGCCATGCTCATCGCTTCGGTCTGATCGTGGGTCACGTAAATCACCGTGATCCCCAGATCGACCTGCAGCTTCTTGATATCCTTGCGCACCGAGGCGCGCAGCTTGGCGTCGAGATTGGAAAGCGGCTCGTCCATCAGGCAGAGCGGCTGGTTCGCCACGATGGCGCGGGCCAGCGCCACGCGCTGCCGCTGCCCGCCCGACAACTCGCCCGGCTTGCGGGCCTCATAGCCCAGAAGCCCGGTGATCTCGAGCGCGCGGTGCAGTTTCTCGCGCCGCTCGGCGGCGCGGACGCGGCGCACTTTCAGGCCAAAGACCACGTTTTCGGCCACGCTCAGATGCGGAAAGAGTGCGTAGGACTGAAACACCATCGACAGGTTGCGCTCGGATGGCGCGGCGGTGGTCACGTCCCGCCCGTCGATGAGGATCCGCCCCTCGTCGGGCAGTTCCAGCCCCGACAACAGGCGCAGCGTCGTCGACTTGCCGCATCCGGACGGCCCGAGCAGCGCCACGAACGATCCGCGCGGGATCGACAGCGAGACCTGCTCGACGCCAAGCTGCCCGTTCCAGCGCTTGGCGACAGTCTGCACCTCGACGAACGCCTCCGACATCAGTCTGCCTCCTCTGCAAATGTGATCCGCTCGCCAAGCTGCTCGACCAGGTGAGAAAACGGCGTGGCGGGGGGGCGATCGCAGATCACGTGGTCGATCTGCGTGATCATGCCGCCCACGGCGGGGGCAAGACGCCCGAACTTGCTGCGGTCGATGACCAGGATGGAGGTCTGCGCGTTGCGCCACATCCGGTAGGTCGCGCGCACCTCGGCCTGATGGAATTCCAGCAACTCGCCCTCAGCGCCGATCCCGGCGGTCCCGAAGATCGCGTATTCGGCCCGGTAGCGGCCAAAGAACTCGACCACCTCCTCGCCAACGAAATCGCGGTCCGGCAGGCGGATTTCGCCGCCCGGCAGGATGATCCGGTTGGAGATCTCCTCGCTCAGCGCCATTGCCACGCTCAGGTTGTTGGTGACGACGGTCAATTCCTTGCGCCGATGCAGCGCCCGCGCCACGCTGAGCGCGGTCGAGCCGATCGAGATGAAGAGCGTCGCGCCATCGGGGATGAGCGCCGCCGCCGCACTCGCAATCGCGCGCTTGCCCACGAGGTTGGTGCCCGCCCGCTGATCGAAGGGGGTGTTGCGACGCCCCTCGGCAAGCTCGATCCGCCCGTGCGACCGGTGCAGGTTCTCGCCATCACACAGGATATCGAGATCGCGCCGGATGGTCTGCATCGAGACGCCAAACATCTCGGCGAGCGCGCCGACGCTCACCCCGCCTTGTTCCTGCACGACCTGCTGAATGAGATCGTGCCGTCTGGTTTTCTTCGACGCCATGTCCGGTTCCATCACTTTGGTCGAGTGTTGAGCATGAATTGCAACAAAGCAACATTTTTCTTGCGTGGTTTTGTTGCATCCCATGATCACGACTGCGCCCCGACGCTCGGGAAAAACCTGCCAATTCTTTACAATTTTTAACGTGAATCAGTGTTAACCGACAATTATGACGCTGACATGAAATGTCGTATTGTTGTTTTTACTTTTAATTTTCTGCCTGCACTGTAAGTTTTCCCCAGCCCGGATGCAGTATCCGGGCCTGCGGGAACCGCAATTCGAAACGGGTAGGGATTCGCCGGGCTGATGGATACTGTCGCAACCATATTCGACCGATACGAGGCCGTGCGACATCGCCTGCCCCCGGCCAGCGCCCCGGATGCAACGGCGCAGATCGCCTCGCTGCACGACATCGCCGCGCAGGCCGATGCCTTTGTCTTCGACGCCTACGGGGTTCTGAACATCGGCGAGGCGGGCATTCCCGGTGCTGCGCAGCGCCTGCGGGAATTGCGCGCCAACGGGCACCAGATCCGCATCCTCTCCAACGCCGCCAGCTACACCCATGCCGGGGCCGCCGCCAAGTTTCGCAAACTGGAGATGGGCGTGCGCGACCACGAGATCATCACCAGCCGCGACGCGACGCTGGCCCATCTGGAGCAGCGCTTGTGGGGCTGCATCGCCGCACCACAGGACGATCTGTCGGACATCCCCGCCCCGACGCGCCGCCTTGTCGACGATCCCGCTAGCTATGATGAGGTCGAAGGATTTCTGTTCCTCTCGACCGAGGTCTGGTCACTGGAGCGGCAGGCGCTGCTGGAGGCATCGTTGCTCGCCCGGCCCCGGCCGCTGGTGATTGCCAATGCGGATCTGGTCGCCCCGCGCGAGCACGGCTTTTCGCTGGAGCCGGGCTATTTCGGGCATCTCCTCGCCGATCGCGGCATTCCCGACATCCGTTTCTTCGGCAAGCCGTTTCCCGCCGTCTACGACATGATCGAGGCGTCGCTGCCCGGCATAGCGCCCGACCGCATCGTGATGTGCGGCGATACCCTGCACACCGATATCCTGGGGGCCGCGGCCCGCGGCTGGCGGACGGTGCTGGTCGAGCGGGACGGGCTGTTTTCCGGCGAGGACACCTGCGCCTATTTCCGGCAGGCCGACCTCTTCCCCAACTGGCGGCTGTTGCGCATCTGACGCCGTTGCGTGCTTGTCGAATCGGCAGCGATACTGCCACCGTCCCTCCATGTGCGGACGTTTCATAGACCCCAACCTGCGCGGCACCGAATTCGAGTTTGCCGAGATCAAGATCACGCCCTTCCCGCGACGGTTCAACGTCAAGCCGACGCAGGAGGTCTATGTGCTTGTGGGACAGGAACTGACCTGCGCGCGCTGGGGCCTGATCCCAAGCTGGCACCGGGGCGAGCTGAAGGACTGGCGCGCCAGCACCATCAACGCACGGATCGAGGAGGCCGCGTCCAAGCCCAGCTTTCGCGGCGCGTGGCGCTATGGCCGCTGCCTGATCCCGGCAGGCGGCTATTATGAATGGACCGGAGCCAAGCGCCCCAAGCAGCCGCATTTCTTCGCCAGCGCCGGCAACGAGGAGACGCTGTGGTTCGCGGGCCTGCTGTCGGTCTGGAACGATCTGCGTACCTGCGCGATCCTGACCCGCGCAGCGAACGACACCGTCACCCCGGTCCATGACCGCATGCCGGTGATCCTTGACGCGGCAGAGCGCGACGACTGGCTGACCGGGAGCACGCGGACCGACCTTGGCGCCGCCTACCGCGTCACGCATCACCCGGTCGCGCGGTTCGGTATCGGGGATGAGGGCGAAGACCTGATCGACCCCGAATAGACGCAGCCGCAGGGGGGAAGATCCTGCGGCTGCGCCCTGCCACCAAGCCTGACGAGGTTAGTCCTGGAGCCTGGAGGTCAACTGGGCCTGAAGATCGGGATCGGTCTGTGCGATCTCCAGAATTTCGACATAGCGATCGACCTCGATATCGGGAGCCTCTTCGACGGCCTGCGCCATCTCGGCCTGCGCCTCGTTGATCAGCTCCTGCTTTTCGGCCTCATCCGTGACGTCTTGCAGCCGCTCACCGTAATCCTGTTCGATGGCGATGACATCCTCGAAGGCGACGACAAAGGCATCGAGCTCTGAGTCCGAGACCTCGGCCTGCGCATCGCTCTGTTGTGCCATGGCCGGCAGCGTCGCGACCGGTGCCACGGCGATGGTCAGCGCCGTAAGCGCTGTGGTGAACATCTTGGCAGTGGGCATTTCAATCCTTTCCGTCATGATTGCTTGCGACGGCCAACCTGGGCGCCATGTCTCTCAGCGCAAATCGGGGCGCAGAAATATGCCGATGCGGATCACTGCCTTTGAAAAGAAGCCCGCGGAAATCCGCCAGCATGCGGTGACACGCCACAAAACCGCGTTGAACATCCCGGCACGCACGATAAGTTTGATCCCATGAGCACTGCATCCAGCCAGATCGGCGCAGTCTGCGCCGCCGCCCCGCCCCGCCCCGTCATGGACGGCCTCTCGTTTCGTCGGTTTGGCGGGCATGTCAGGGACATGGTATTCGGTCTTGTGCTGTCGCTCTTCGCGACGGCGATCGTCTATGCCGAAGAGATGCCCCAATCCTGGGTGCCCGAGGTGCTGACGCTGCCCGATGACGCCGAGGTGCAGATGGACCGGGCCATCGGGTCGAACATCCGGATGTTTTCCTTCAGCACCGCTGCCGATGTGGACGACCTGTTCGCGGACTGGTCCGACGCGCTTGAGAGCGACGGCTATAACATCCGTCCGCAACAGGCCGATCTCGAAGAAACGGCGATCGAGTTTTCGGGCCGGGACATTCTCAACGCAAAGATCGCCCCCGAGGTGGCCAGCGGCGGCGACCGCGTGGTGATCACCTTCGACGCGACCCTCAACTAGGCGGCTCAACGGGTTTCACATCGGGTGACGCGTTGCGGTCTGCGGTTCCCGCGGGTATCCAGCCTCAGAACTCGGCCCAGATGGTGCGGCCCAGATCATCCAGCCGTTCGGGCGAGCAAAACAGCGAGATCGTCATCGTCGCCGTCCAGTCGCGCCCGCCGAGCCGCACCAGCGTGCCGTCCTCCAGCTCCTGCCGGATCGAGAATTCCGGCAGCCAGGCCATGCCCGCCCCCGCCAGCGTGCGCCGCTTGAGCGCCTCGGCCAGCGCATCCATGTAGCGCAGGTCGAGCGCCGGGCGTCGGTTGCCGATGGTCTGATCGACCACGGTGCCGAGGAACGTGTTGGGATCGTAGCTGAGATAGGGCACCTCGCGCCCCATGCGCGCGGGCAGCGTCCAGCCATGGCGCGCCGCCGCCGCGTGCTGTGCCACCGGGATCAGCCGCTCGTCGCAGATATCCTTGCGCTTGAACCGGGTCTCGTCGAGGATCGGGGCCACGTCCTGATGCCGGTAATAGAGCAGGAACTCGCAGCCGCCTTCGCTCAGCAACTGGCAACAGGCGGTCAGGCTGTCGGAAATCACCCGCGTGCGCATCTCGGGATATGTGCGTTCCAGTTCCGCCATGCGCGGTTGCAGGAAATTGACCGAGATCGCGTGCAGCGCCGCAAACCGCTGAAAGCTGGCATTGCCGCGCGCGCGTTCGCGGATCGCCTGGCGGCTGTCGGTGAGATCGGCCACCGTCTGCTGCGCCACCGGCAGGAATTGCCGCCCTGCCTCTGACAGCTGCACCGGATAGGTGGCCCGGTCGATCAGCGGCACGCCGATCCAGTTCTCCAGCGAGCGGATGCGGCGGCTGAAGGCCGATTGGGTGATGTTGCGCTCTTCCGCCGCGCGGGTGAAATTGAGCGTGCGTCCCAGACACACGAAATCGCGCAGCCAGTTGATATCCATGGCGATCAGCCTGCGCCATCGCGGCCCGTCATGCAAGATCGGAATAGTTTGATGACATGTTTGAATTGGCCGACTCGCGCATCGCTGGCCTAGCCTTTTTGCATTGGTCGTTTCCAACGCAGGCGATCCGCCTCTGACCATAATCAATGACGAAGGCCGCAGGAACGGTCTCGCCCACCCCAACACGGAGAGAAACATGACAATTGCCCTCAAAGGACTGATCGCCGCCACCGCGCTCGGCACCACCATTGCAGCGCCCGCGCTGGCCGAGACCACCATCCGCCTCTCGACCTATGTCAACGAGGCCGATATCCGCTATGACGGCTTCGTGCATTTCGCCAAACTGGTCGAGGACAAGACCGGCGGCAGCGTCGAGGTGCAGATCTTCCCCTCTTCCACGTTGCATGGCTGGTCCGAAGGGGTGGATGCGGTGCAGGGCGGTGTCTCGGACATGAGCTGGATTCCCGCCGATGACCGCCTGCCCTGCTACCGGGTGACCTCGCTCTACCCAGCCGCCGTCGATCTGGAAGGCCAGATCGAGATGGACGCCGCCTATGCCGATCTGGTGCGCGATGAGGCCGCAAACGTCAATCTCGTGCCGGTGTTCAACTCCAATTACTCCTACGATCAGGAATGGTGGTTCGAGGGCGGGATTGCCGATCTGGGCGATCTTCAGGGCAAGCAGGTGCGCTCCATCGGGCCGCTGGTCAGCCTGATGATCGAGACATGGGGCGGCGCGCCGGTCTTTGTCGCGCCCAAGGAGGTGTTTCAATCCGCCGAGCGCGGCGTGGTGGACGGCATCAACATGGGCGTCGCCACCTATTCCAGCTGGAAGCTGTGGGACGTCATGCCCTACATGGTCAACGCCAACCTTTTCTACGGCAACGTCAATTACATGATGAACAAGGACAAGTTCGAGTCGATGACTGCCGACGAGCAGACCGCCGTTCTGGAGGCCGCGCGCGAGACCGAGGAATGGCTCAAGCCCCGCTACGAGGATTGGGTCGATCAGCGCGTCGGCAATGCGGTGATGAAGGGCGGCGGCGCGGCCGTCTCGATCAGCCAGGACAAGCGGATGGAGCTGATCAACAGCGTACAAGGCACCTGGAACGAGACCGTGGACGCGGCCTGCGGCCCGGAACTTGCCGGCAAGATCCGCGATCTCTTCGCGCAGCACGCGCCCTGATCCCAAAAGGTGCCGCCGTACGCACGGCGGCACCCGCCCGATTTCCTGACAAGGGAGGCTTGCCATGCAACCCGGTCTCGACCGCTTGATCGGCCATGTGGAACGCGCCGTCGTGTGGCTCGCCGCAGCGGGGGCCATCGTGGTGCTCGTGCAGATGGTGTGGATCACCTACGGCGTGTTCACCCGCTACGCGCTCAACTCCCCCGACCGCATGGTCACAGAGGCGACCGCGCTCTTGCTCTTTCCGGTGGCCTTCGCGGGCCTTGCCTACGCGATGAAGGAAGACGCCTATCCCAAGGTCACGATGCTGACCGACACGCTGCCCCCGATGGGGCGCAAGATCGCCGCATTGGTCAATCTGTGCGTGATGCTGGGGGTGGGTCTCTTCTTCTCGCTCGCGGGTGTGAGCGCCACGATCCGTTCGTTCAACTCGGGCGCCTCGTCGGAAATCCTGCTTTGGCCGCGCTATGCGTTCTGGGCGCCGGGGGCGGTGGCGCTGGTGCTGTTCTCGATCTACGCAACCCTGCGGCTGGTGAAGCTCATCCGCACCCCGGCACGGGAGGTCTGAGCGATGGAATGGTATGAAGTCGGCCTCGGCCTTCTCGGTCTCTTGATGTTTCTCATCGCCATCGGCCTGCCGATCCCCTTCGCGCTGGCGGCGGCCTCGCTGCCCTTCCTGTGGCAAATCCAGTCCTTCGACACCTCCATCGTCTCGGCGGAGTTGAAGCTCTGGGGCGTGTGGATCGACTATATCCTGCTGGCGGTGCCGCTCTTTGTCTTCCTCGGAGAGTTGATCGGCAAATCCAATATCGGCCCCAATCTCTACCAGTTCCTGCATCAGGGCGTGCGCGTGCGCGGCTCGGCAGCTTATGGCTCCATCGGGGCCTGTGCCGGGTTCGGCGCGGTCTGCGGGTCGTCCATGGTCGGCGCGCTGACCATCGGCGGCGTGGCCCTGCCGGAGATGCTGCGGCTGGGCTATGGCAAGCGCCTCTCGTCGGGCGTGCTGGCGGCGGGGGGCACATTGAGCGTGCTCTTGCCGCCCTCGCTGATCCTCTTGTTCTACGGCATCGTCACCGATCAGAGCATCGGCGATCTCTTCATCGCGGGCGTCATTCCCGGCCTGATCCTGGTCACCTCCTTCGCCGTGGTGGTGCTGATCTGGGGTATCCTGAAGCCCGGCGACATCCCCGACCGCGAGTCGGCGGTGAGAATGGGCATCCTACAGATCGCCGCCACCGTGGCCCCCATCGGCCTCATCGGCCTTGTCATCACCGTGGCGATCTATGCGGGCATCGCCACGCCCACAGAGGCGGCGGCGGTCGCGGCCCTGCTCACCGTGATCCTCGCCTTCGGCGTGGGCGGCCTCAAATGGCAGGGCTTTACCGACGCGCTTTTCGCCACCATGCGGACCATGGGCTATCTCGGGCTGCTGCTCTCGGCGGGGGTGCTTTTCGGGTTTGTCCTTACCTACTACCGCGTGCCGCATGAATTCACCCAGTTGTTCCTCAGCTTCGATCTCTCGCCTTACGTTGTGCTGACCATCGTGCTCATTTTCTACATCGTGCTGGGCATGTTCCTCGAACCGGTGTCGATGACCTTCATCACCCTGCCGACGATCTTTCCGCTGATGGCCGCCGCCGGATTCGATCTGATCTGGTTCGGCGTGGTCTACACGATCACCATGGAAATCGCGGTGCTGACACCACCCGTGGGCCTCAACCTCTATGTCATTCAGGGCATCGGGCGCGGGCAGGTCAGCATCGGCGACGTGATCATGGGCTGCCTGCCCTTCATCGGCGCGCTCGTCCTCTTGATCGTCATCCTGATCCTCTTTCCGGAGACTGCCCTGTGGCTGCCCGAACAGATGCGCTAACCGCGCGCAGCGGTCTCAGCTACCGGCGCAAGGGCGCAGGCACCCCGCTGGTGCTGGTGCATGGCTATCTGGGTGGCGCGGCGCAATGGCAGGCGGAGATCGACCGCTTCGCCGACCGCTTCGACGTGATCGCGCCGGATCTGCCGGGCTATGCCGGCTCCGCCGCGCTGCCCCCCGCCGACCGGATTTCGGATTTTGCGGCGGCGGTGGTGTCCCTGCTCGACGAGTTGGGCGTGGACCGCTTCACCCTGCTGGGCCACTCCATGGGCGGCATGATCGTGCAGGACATCGCCGCCACCCATCCCGACCGCATCGCCCGGCTGATCCTCTACGGCACCGGGCCGCTTGGCCTCATGCCCGACCGGTTCGAGCCGCTCGACACCTCGCGCGACCGGGTGCGGTGCGATGGCGTGGCGCAAACCATCCGCCGCATCGGCGCGACATGGTTCCGCGACGGCACGGCGGCGCAGGGCTTCGGCATCGTCGCCGATCTCGGCGCACAGGCCAGCGAGGCCGCCGCCCTTGCCGGGCTCGACGCGATGAGCCATTGGGACGGGCGCGGCGCGCTTGCCCGCCTGAAAATGCCGACGCTCGTGCTCTGGGGCGATGGTGACAAATCCTATCGCTGGCCGCAGGTCGAGGCGCTCTGGCAGGGCCTGCCCGAGGCCGCACTCGCCGTGATCCCCGGCACGGCGCACGCGGTGCATCTGGAAAAACCCGCCCTCTTCCATGCCGTGCTCGACGATTTTCTGAGAGCGTGAGCGAGGACGGCCAACCGCGTCGCGCCAGGGCCAGGGCATGTCGCTCAAAAGCGGAAACCGGATTTGAACTGGTCGAAGACCGAAAATGGAGGGCCTTCCGGACAAGGTGCAGCGCCTTTTCAAATCAGGCGCCTGACGGCACCTCTCTATAATCGCCAACCGCCGTTCCACGCCAAACCACGCTCTCAAATCCCGCTTTACACCTGAACCGAACGGTTTATCTTTCGTCGCAGCCCCCGCGCGAAAGGAGCCTGCGCCATGCAACTCAGTGTCAACGGTGCCGACCACCCGCTCGACGATCTGGAAGCCGAGATGCCGCTGCTCTGGGCGCTGCGCGACGTGCTGGGGATCAAGGGGCCGAAATACGGCTGCGGCATCGCGCAATGCGGCGCCTGCACGGTGCATATCGACGGTCAGGCCGTGCGCTCCTGCCAGGTGGCGGTGGGCGATGTCTGGGGCCCGGTGACCACAATCGAGGGGCTGGGCACGCCCGACGCCCCGCACCCGGTTCAGGCCGCATGGATCGACGCGCAGGTGGCGCAATGCGGCTACTGCCAGTCCGGTCAGATCATGCAGGCAGCGAGCCTATTGTCAGAGACCCCCGATCCCACCGATCAGGAGATCGACGACGCCATGTCCGGCAATCTGTGCCGCTGCGGCACCTATCCGCGCATCCGCGCCGCGATCAAGGCCGCCGCCAAGTCGATGAGCGAGGGGGCCTGAGATGGGACGCGCAAGAACCATCGCCCGGCGCACGTTCCTGATCGGCTCGGTCGCCATCGCGGGCGGCGTCGCATTTGGGGTCTGGCGCTACAAGACGCCCTATGCCAACCCCCTGCTCGCCGACCTGCCCGAGGGCGCGGCGGCGCTTACGCCCTACGTGCGGATCACGGGCCATTCGATCACCCTGATCACCCCCCGCGCCGACAAGGGGCAAGGTGCGGTCTCGGTGCAGGCGGCGCTGATTGCCGAGGAACTGGATGTGAGCCTCGATCAGATCGAGACCGATTTCGGCCCGCCCAGCCCGGCCTATTACAACACCGCCCTTGCAGGCGACGCGGTGCCCTTCCGCGCCACCGATGACAGCTGGATGGCTGAGACCGTGCGCGACCTCGCCGATGCGCCGATGAAGTTCCTCGGCATGCAGATCACCGGCGGATCGACCACGGTGCCCGATGGCTATGACAAACTGCGCCATGCGGGCGCGGTGGCACGCGAGACGCTCAAGGCCACGGCGGCGCGGCTGCACGGGGTGGAGCGGTCCGCACTCGGCACCGAGGCTGGCGCGGTGATCCTGCCCCACGGCACCCGGCTCAGCTATCAGAGCCTTGCGTCAGAGGCCGCGCAGACCGAGCCGGTCACAGATGTCACCCTGCGCGATCCGTCCGAGTGGCGGCTGCTCGGAAAACCGATGCAGCGCATCGACATCGTGGCGAAATCCACCGGCACGCAGGATTATGGCATCGACATCGACCTGCCCGAGATGCTGCATGCCGCGATCCGCCTCAACCCCGGTCAGGGCGCGGCCCTCGCCAGTTATGACGCGTCTGAGGCCAAGACCATGCGCGGCGTCGAAAAGATCGTCGAGATCCCCGGCGGCGTGGCGGTGATTGCCGATAACACTTGGCGCGCCATCCGCGCCGCCGAGGCGATCACCTGCGATTGGGCCGCAGCACCCTACCCCGCCGACATGGCCGACCACTGGCAAACGCTGTCGGACAGCTTCGCAAGCGACGCACAGGACAGCCAATTCCGCGACGCGGGCGATGTCGAGGCGGCGCTGGCCGGCGGCGCGGATATCGAGGTCGAATACCGCGCGCCCTATCTCGCCCATGCCCCGCTGGAGCCGCTCAACGCGACCGTGCGCTACACGCCCGAGCGGATCGACATCTGGACCGGCACACAGGTGCCGCGTTTCATCGAGACCAATGTCGCCCGGATCACCGGAATTGACCGCGACCGCATCCACGTCCACGCGGAGATGATCGGCGGCAGTTTCGGGCACCGGCTGGAGGATGAGGTGGTGCGCCACGCCACCCATATCGCCATGGCCATGCCGGGCCGCCCGGTGAAACTCACCTATTCGCGCGAAGAGGACATGGCGCATGACTTCCCCCGCCAGATCGCCATGGCGCGCGGGCGCGGTCGGGTCGAAAACGGCCACGTCACCGCCTATGATCTGGGCATCGCCATGCCCTCGGTGCTCTCGTCGCAGATGGGCCGCCAGACCATCCCCGCGCCGGGACCGGATCTGCAAATCGTGGCAGGTGCCTGGGATCAGCCCTTCGCCATCCCCGATTACCGCGTCACCGGCTACCGCGCGCCGGAACTGGCCCCGATCTCAAGCTGGCGCTCGGTCGGCGCCTCGTCCAACGGCTTCTTCCACGACAGCCTGCTCGATGAGCTCATTCACGCTGCCGGGGCCGACCCGCTGGAAGAACGCGTGCGCCTGTGCACCCACGCCCCCTCGCGCGCGGTGCTGGAGGCGGTCGGCGAGATGTCGAACTGGGGCAGCGCCATGGCCCCCGGTCAGGGGCGCGGCGTGGCCTATTGCCTGTCCTTCGGGGTGCCTTGCGCGCAGGTGGTGGAGGTCAGCGACGGCGAGGACGGCATCCGCCTCACCCGCGTCTACGTCGCCGCCGATGTCGGCCGCATCATCGACCCGGTGAATTTCGACGGACTGGTCAAGGGCGGCGTGATCTTCGGCCTCGGCCACGCGATGAACTGCCAGATCACCTATGCGGATGGCGCGGCAGAGCAGCGCAATTTCGACCGGTATCAGGGTATGCGCCTCTACCAGTGCCCCGAAATCGAGGTGCGCGGGCTGGAGACTTCCCAAAAGATCCGCGGCATCGGCGAGCCACCCGTGCCCCCGGCCCCCGCAGCGCTGGCCAACGCGATCTTTGCCGCCACCGGCACCCGCCTGCGCGAAATGCCGTTCGACAAGCACGTGACCTTCGCCTGAGCCCCTTGCCCCCGCCCGCGCGGGGTGGTTCAAGACGGGTATGCCGCATATCCTGACCACTCTCGCGCTGCTCGCGCTCTCGGGTCTTGCCGGGTTTGCCGCGCAGGCCATCGGCACGCCGCTGCCGTTCATGCTGGGGCCACTCGCCTCTTCCGCGCTGATCGCCACCGCCCTGCCCGACCGCCTGCCGCAGGGCTACCGCTTTCCCACCTGGCTGCGGCTGGTGTTCATCGCCATCATCGGGCTGATGATCGGGGCGCAGGTGACGCCTGCGCTTTTCACCGAGGCGCATCACTACGCGCTGACGCTTGGCGCGGTCACGCTCTTCGTCGGCCTGGCGCATGGGCTGGGCTATGCGGTGTTTCGCGCCTTGGGCGGCTATGACGGCACCACCGCCTTTTACGCCAGCACGCCCGGCGGGCTATACGAAAGCATCGAGATGGGTGCGGCGGCCGGCGCCGACATGACCCGGCTGATGATGCAGCAATTCCTGCGGATCATCGTGGTGGTGACGCTGCTGCCCCTGGGCCTGTCGCTCTGGCTGGGCGCGCCGGTGGGCAGTGCGGCAGGCCAGAGCCTCGCGCGCGCCGATGTGCCCTGGTCGGACCTGCCGCTGGTGGCGCTGGCGGGCCTTGCTGGCTTGGGTCTGGGCCACGCGCTGCGCCTGCCCGCCGGGCAGATGACCGGGCCGATGGCGGTGGCGGCGCTGCTGTCATTGACCGGCTGGCTCAGCTTCGACATCCCGCAATGGCTGGTGAACCTTGCGCAGATGGTGCTGGGCACCGCGCTCGGCATGCGCTTCACGGGGCTGAGTCGGGGGCTCTTGCTGCGCGGTGCGGGTCTGGCGCTGGTGTCGGTCGGCGGCATGCTGGCGATTGGCGTGGGGCTGGCCGCGCTGCTCCATGCCATGACGGACGAGCCGGTGGACGTGCTGGTGATCAGCCTTGCCCCCGGTGGCGTCACCGAAATGGCGCTGGTGGCGCTCAGCCTTCAGGCCAATCCGGCCTTTGTCACCCTGCACCACATCTACCGCATCCTTCTGACGGTCGTGACCCTGGGGGTGATCACCCGGCTGCGGCGGCGCGCCCGGCCTCGCTGAGTGTATCAGACCGGAACAGGCCGGGTTGCAGCAAACCGATAATGATCATGCCGATAATTCAGTCACATCCCGCGCAAATCACAGCTATAGGTCGGTTGCGGCGCGGTCAGCGTCGCAATTCGGAAAGTGGCGATGCGACAAATTGACGAAAGCTGCGCCAGACTTAACAACGATGCGCGCGCGCAGAGCAAGCAAGGATTTCCCCCCATGTCTGACGAAGAAGACGACATCATCCTGTCGGAACTGGACGACGAAGAACTTGTCCAGCAGATGTTCGACGACCTCTATGACGGTCTCCGGGACGAGATCGAGGAAGGCGTGAACATCCTGCTCGAGCGGGGCTGGGCACCCTACAAGATCCTGACCGAGGCGCTGGTGGGTGGCATGACCATCGTCGGCAAGGATTTCCGCGACGGCATCCTTTTCGTCCCCGAAGTGCTGCTCGCCGCCAACGCGATGAAGGGCGGCATGGCCATCCTCAAGCCGCTGCTCGCCGAAACCGGCGCGCCGCGCGTTGGCAAGATGGTGATCGGCACGGTCAAGGGCGACATCCATGACATCGGCAAGAACCTTGTCGGCATGATGATGGAGGGCGCGGGGTTCGAGGTGGTCGATCTCGGCATCAACAACGCGGTCGAGAAATACCTCGCGGCGCTCGAAACCGAAGAGCCCGATATCCTCGGCATGTCGGCGCTGCTGACCACCACCATGCCCTACATGAAGGTCGTGATCGACACGCTGATTGAACAGGGCAAGCGCGATGATTACGTCGTGCTGGTCGGCGGCGCGCCGCTGAACGAGGAATTCGGGCGCGCCATCGGGGCCGACGCCTATTGCCGCGACGCCGCCGTGGCGGTGGAAACCGCCAAGGATTTCATGGCGCGCAAGCACAACAAGCTGGCCGCGGGCTGACACGGGTCACAGACAGGCGTGACGGCCCGTGCCCCGGTGGTGCGGGCCGTTTGCGTTGAAGGGGAAGCGCATGAGCGAACCGAGTGACGATCTGCTGACCGCGCGGGGGCTGCCGCCCTCGGGTGCGGGCCGCATCCTGCTCATTGCCTGCGGCGCGCTCGCCCGTGAAATCCTGGCGCTGAAACGGCTCAACGGCTGGGACCACATGGACCTGCAATGCCTGCCTGCCAAGCTGCACCTCTACCCGGACCAGATCACCGCAGAGGTGGAAAAGGCGGTGGCGGAGCACCGGGGCGCCTATGACCGCCTCTTCGTGGTCTACGCCGATTGCGGCACCGGCGGGCAGCTACAGGCGAAATGCGCCGAACTGGGCGTCGAGATGGTGGCCGGCCCGCATTGTTATTCCTTCTTCGAAGGCAATGACCGCTTCGCCGAACATGATGACGAGATCACCGCCTTCTACCTCACCGATTTCCTTGTCCGGCAATTCGATGCCTTCGTCTGGAAGCCCATGGGCCTCGACAGGCACCCGGAGCTGCGCGACATGATCTTCGGCAACTACACCAAGCTGGTCTATCAGGCGCAGACCGACGACCCCGCGCTCACCGCCCGCGCCCGCGACTGCGCGGCACGGCTCGGCCTCGAGTTTGAGTATCGCTGGACCGGCTACGGCGATCTGGAAACCGTACTGACAGAGCAGGCGGCAAGGGGATAGGACGGACGCTTTGCAAAGCGCCTAACCCGCCTCACGGCAGGCGTGCCACCGCCTCGATCGTGCCGTGATCGACATATTGCAAAAGGATCGCAAGCGCCGCCACGCCTTCGGGGCGATCGAAGGTCAGTTCCAGCGGCTCCTGCGTGTCCCATTGCGCGAGCGTCTGCATCTCTGTCACGATATTGACATAGGTGATCGTCTTGCCGGCATTCTCGCCGCGCTCGATCTCGACGGTCTCTTCGGGCAGGTAGCGCACGAGATGCACCGCCAGCGGCATGGTGCGGGGTTCGGGCGTGCGTGCCGAAAGATGAACCGCGCCGCCCTCTTCTTGCACGGACACCGCGATATCCTCCGCGGATTGCGCGAGATGCTTGTCGATCAGGTCGATCACATCCTTGAGCCGCGTGCCCACCACATGATCGGCCCCGTTGATGATCATTTGCGGCGTGTAGATCATCTTGCGGTCGCTGGCCCTGGCGTAACCGCGTTGCCGGGCCGTGTGGTCCGGGCTGCCGAACGTGTCCTCCCAGCCGATGTAATCCCAGTAATCCACATGCAGCGACAGCGCGAACACGTCGTCGCGCGCCGCCAGCTGTTCGAGAAACGCATCGGCGGGCGGACAGGAGGGGCAGCCCTGCGAGGTGAACAACTCCACCACCACCGGGCGCTCGCTGGCCCATCCGGGCAGCGTCACGAGCATCATGAGCCCGGCAAGGGCGGTGGTGAGTCTCTGTCGCATGGCGTCTGTCACTCCGATGGAACGGCTGTCGATATCGCGGTAAATACCTAGGACGATCCACCCATGATAACCAATCAAGGTTTCGAGAGACAGAGGCGAAAACTTGAAATCCACCTCAATTGTGTGCAATAGTATACAAAAACGATCCCAGCCCTCTTGATCGGTTCATTCAAATCGGTCAGAAGCAGGGTCAAGTAATCCAGCCTCGACCATGAAAGGACGGCCCCCATGCCCATCAGTGTCGGACAAGACAGCGCAAAGACCCGCAAGACCCTCACCGTTGGCGACCAGTCTGTTGCCTATTACTCGATCGCCGCCGCCGAGGCCGCAGGTCTCGGCGATTTCTCGCGCCTGCCCGCCGCCCTCAAGGTGGTGCTCGAGAACATGCTGCGCTTCGAGGACGGCAAGACCGTCACCGTGGACGATATCAAGGCGTTCTCCGAATGGGCCGCGAATGGCGGCCGCGCCAATCGCGAACTGGCCTATCGCCCGGCCCGCGTGCTGATGCAGGATTTCACCGGCGTGCCGGCCGTGGTCGATCTGGCCGCGATGCGCGACGGCATCGTGGCGCTTGGCGGCGATGCGCAGCAGATCAACCCGCTCAATCCGGTCGATCTGGTGATCGACCACTCGGTGATGATCGACGAGTTTGGCAATCCCCGCGCCTTCCAGATGAATGTGGACCGCGAATACGAGCGCAACATGGAGCGCTACCAGTTCCTGAAATGGGGCCAGGGCGCGTTCAACAATTTCCGCGTCGTGCCCCCCGGCACCGGGATCTGCCATCAGGTGAACCTTGAATACCTGGCGCAGACCGTCTGGACCGACGAGGACCAGAACGGCGAGACGGTGGCCTACCCCGACACGCTGGTCGGCACCGACAGTCACACCACCATGATCAACGGCGTCGCCGTGCTCGGCTGGGGCGTGGGCGGCATCGAGGCCGAAGCCGCGATGCTCGGCCAGCCGATTTCCATGCTGATCCCCGAGGTCGTCGGATTCGAGCTGACCGGCGCTATGATGGAAGGCACCACCGGTACCGATCTGGTGCTCAAGGTCGTGGAAATGCTGCGCCAGAAGGGCGTCGTCGGCAAGTTCGTGGAATTCTACGGTGCGGGTCTCGACACCCTGCCGCTCGCCGACCGCGCAACCATCGCCAACATGGCCCCCGAATACGGCGCCACCTGCGGCTTTTTCCCGATCGACGACGAGACCCTGCGCTACCTGCGCAACACCGGCCGCGACGAGGCCCGCGTCGAACTGGTCGAGGCCTATGCCAAGGAAAACGGCTTCTGGCGCACCGCCGATTACGCGCCGGTCTATACCGATACGCTGACCCTCGACATGGGCACCATCGTGCCTGCGATCTCCGGCCCCAAACGACCGCAGGATTACGTCGCCCTCGATCAGGCCGCCTCGAAATTCTTTGATGTCGTGTCGGAATATCGCGGCGAGGATGAATGCGCCGACGCCACCGACATGGCCGCCGAGGGCCCCGCGCCGGACGCGCTGATCGACCCGCGCAAGTCGGTCAAGGTCAAGGGCGAGGACTATGAACTCCGCGACGGCTCGGTGGTGATCGCCTCGATCACCTCCTGCACCAACACCTCCAATCCTTACGTGATGATCGGCGCGGGCCTCGTCGCCCGCAAGGCGCGGGAACTGGGCATCACCCGCAAGCCCTGGGTCAAGACCTCGCTCGCCCCCGGCTCTCAGGTGGTGTCTCATTACCTCGAGGCCGCCGGCCTGCAAGAGGATCTCGACGCCATCGGCTTCAACCTCGTGGGCTATGGCTGCACCACCTGCATCGGCAACTCGGGCCCGCTGCAAAAGGAGATTTCCGAGGCCATCGCCGAGGCTGATCTCATCGCCACCTCCGTGCTCTCCGGCAACCGCAACTTCGAAGGGCGCATCTCTCCGGATGTGCGCGCCAACTACCTGGCCAGCCCGCCGCTGGTGGTGGCCTACGCGCTCGCCGGTGACATGAATATCGACATCAGCCGCGACCCGCTCGCCCATGACAAGGACGGCAACCCGGTCTACCTCAAGGACATCTGGCCGAGCCAGGCCGAGATCGCCGAGATCGTCGAGCGCACCGTGACGCGCGAGGCGTTCCAGTCGAAATATGCCGATGTCTTCAAGGGCGACGACAAGTGGCAGGAGGTCGAAACCTCCGAGGGCGAGACCTATGACTGGCCCGCGCAATCGACCTACGTCCAGAACCCGCCCTACTTCAAGGGCATGTCCAAGGACCCCGGCACGATCAGCAATATCGAGGGCGCGCGCATCCTGGCACTTCTGGGCGATATGGTCACCACCGACCATATCTCGCCCGCAGGCTCGTTCAAGGAAACCACCCCCGCCGGGCAATACCTGCGCGAGCGTCAGGTGCCGGTGCGCGAGTTCAACTCCTACGGCAGCCGCCGCGGCAATCACGAGGTGATGATGCGCGGCACCTTCGCCAATATCCGCATCCGCAACGAGATGCTGGACGGGGTCGAGGGCGGCTATACCAAGGGGCCGGACGGCGCCGAGACCTCGATCTTTGACGCCGCCATGGCCTATCAGGAACAGGGCACGCCCCTCGTCGTCTTCGGCGGTGAGCAATACGGCGCAGGCTCGTCACGCGATTGGGCCGCCAAGGGCACCGCGCTTCTGGGCGTCAAGGCGGTGATCGCCGAGAACTTCGAGCGCATCCACCGCTCCAACCTCGTCGGCATGGGCGTCATCCCGTTCGAGTTCACCGGCGGTGACACCCGCAAGACGCTGAACCTCACCGGCGAGGAAACCGTCTCGATCCACGGTCTCGATGCTGTGAAACCGCAGCAGGAGGTGCCCTGCACGATCACCTATGCCGATGGCACCGAGAAAGAGATCACGCTCAAATGCCGGATCGATACCGCCATCGAGAAGGAATATGTCGAACATGGCGGCGTGCTGCATTACGTGCTGCGCGATCTGGCCAAATCCGCCGCCTGAGCGACAAGGCGGGGCCGGGACATCCCCGGCCTCGCTTGATCCGGCATCGCCACCTCCCCGTCATCGTCCGGCTCGACCGGACGATCTCTCACCTGTCACCCCCCCGGCCCTCAAACCGGCCGACCACCGAACCAGAAAGGGCGGCCTCTCGCGGGGCCGCCCTTTTTCATGGACTGCGCAAGTTTTGGCCACTCACCCACCTCTTGCACGGTTTTCCGCCGATCACGCGAGGATGACGCAATCGCGCAGGCCTTCCCCCTTACATCCCCGCGCCGTTCCCCCATCTTGGTGGAAAGAGCAGAAAAAAGGCGCATGTCATGAGAACCATCATCATCCTCGCGCAGGCCGCCATCCTCAGCATGGTCGCGGTGATCGGGGCCTACGGCGACAACGACCAGAAAACCCCCTGCCCCCTGCCCGCCGCCGCCGAGGCCGCACAGCATTGCGAGGTGGAGAGGTAGGGAAAGAGGCGAAAGCCTCACCTCTCATAGGGTGCCTCGGGCGGCACATAATTCTCCCGGTCCGCCTGCCACTTGCGCCAATTTATCTGCGCGTCCAATTCATCAAAGTGAATTTTGGGCCAGTGATCCGGAAACTGCAATTTGGCCGGAATGGTCGTTGAAGCATCTCCAAACGCACTGTTCAAATGCTCTTGAGTGATACCATTTGCTTTGGCCAACTTGGTGCTGCAGAGATTGCATCCAGAAATATTCGCTGCCTTTAATTCCGCGCCCGAAAAATCCGCGTATTGCAGATTGGCATCGCTTAGATCAGCACCCTGCAAGAATGCACCCACAGCCGTCGCCCGTTTTAAGTTGGCCTCCCTGAAATCAACAAACTGGGCTTTAGCTGAAGAAAGGTTGGCACCCTCCAAGTTTGCCCGGCTCAGACGCGCAGCTCCAAAATTCGGAGTAAACCGTTCATTTTGTTCAATTGCTTGCATCGTTAGCCTCATCTTTGCCACTTAAGTAACACGTCAAGTGCCGCCTGCACGTCAATTGAGGTATCTTGCACCGGGGTGTCTACTTCCCCGGTTACCGCAGGCTGGTGATACTCAATATAGGCGTTGAGCATCTGCAATACCATAACTCTGTCACTCGGAGAGTCGTCCATTATCCTGTTAAAAGTCAGTATAGCCCCCATACGAACCGATGGTTCAGCATGCCCCAACCCCTCGACCGCCTTGTTGATCCGGTCGGTGATATGCCCCTGCTCCACCGTATCGGTCTGTCGCCGGGTCAGGATCAGCCGGTTGATCGTGATCGGCAGCGCGATCACCGCCCCCAGCACCGTGGTCAGCGCCACAAGCTGCGCCAGCGTGAATCGCCAGTTCCACACATCCTCCGCCCCCTCGGGCGGGGCGTGAAAGATGACCTGCCACAGGATCGCATAGAGCCCGGCAAAGAGCGTGCCCGCGACGATGCCCCATGTCAGAAGAAGGATCAGGAACAGAACCGGGTGCAATCCCTTCATGCCCACCGTCTCGGCCAGCCGCCTGATCCGGTCATCCGGCGCGGTCGGGGCCTCGGCGGATTGGCCAACCACCCGCTGCACCCCGTAGAACACCACCGTCAGGCCGATGAAAATCCACAGCAGCGGGTGGGTCGCGATGGTCAGGTAACTCTCAAGCAATGGCACCGTCCGGACACTGACCTCGGTTCACCCTTAGCCATAGCCGAAACCGCGTCCCCGGGGAACGGCTGTTTGATCGGCGCAGTGCACGGCAATCGCCCTCAAACCGGCTCGATATCGCCCTCTGCGCGCAGCGCATGAAACGCCGCCTCCCATTGCGCGAACCGCCCCTCAGAAATCGCCGCGCGCATGCCTGCCATGATCTCCTGATAATAATGCAGGTTGTGCCAGGTCAGCAGCATGCCAGAGATCATCTCCTGGCTGCGGAACACGTGGTGCAGATAGGCGCGGGAATAATTCCGACAGGCCGGACAGCCACAGGCCTCATCCAATGGCCTCGGATCATCCTGATGCCGCGCGTTCTTGATGTTGACCTGCCCGCGCCGGGTCCAGGCCTGCCCGGTGCGCCCCGAGCGGCTTGGCAGCACGCAATCCATCATGTCGATGCCGCGTTTGACCGCGCCCACGATATCGTCGGGCTTGCCCACCCCCATCAGATAGCGCGGCTTGTCCTCGGGCAGGAACCCCGGCGCGTAATCCAGCACGCCGAACATCGCCTCCTGCCCCTCGCCCACGGCCAGACCTCCGACCGCGTAGCCGTCGAACCCGATCCCGGTCAGCGCCGCGGCGCTTTCCTCGCGCAAATCGGGCGTGACCCCGCCCTGCATGATCCCGAAGAGCGCATGGCCCGGCCGATCCCCGAACGCCTCTTTCGACCGCGCCGCCCACCGCATCGAGAGCCGCATGCTCTCGGCCACCTGCGCCTCGCTCGCGGGCAGCGCCGGGCATTCGTCGAAACACATCACGATATCCGAACCGAGCAGCCGCTGGATCTCCATCGACCGCTCCGGCGTCAACTCATGCTTTGATCCGTCAATATGACTGCGAAACGTCACGCCCTGCTCGGTCAGCTTGCGCAGCCCGGCAAGGCTCATCACCTGAAAGCCGCCCGAATCCGTGAGAATGGGCTTCTCCCAGTTCATGAACCGATGCAGCCCGCCCAAGCGCGCCACCCGTTCCGCGCCGGGGCGCAGCATCAGGTGATAGGTGTTGCCCAAGAGGATGTCCGCCCCCGTCGCCGCCACGCTCTCGGGCATCATCGCCTTGACGGTCGCCGCCGTGCCCACCGGCATGAAGGCCGGTGTGCGGATCTCGCCGCGCGGCGTGGAAATCACACCTGTGCGCGCCAATCCGTCGGCTCCCTTGAGTTTATAGTTGAATAATGCTGTCATCTTAGCCCCATAGCACGAGACAGGTCATATCCGACGAATCCACGCCCATGACAAGGAGCCAAAGCCCATGAGCGATACGCCAGCCACACCCCAGCCCCTGCAATTCGGCTGGGAGGAATGGATTTCGCTCCCCGATCTGGGCGTGCCCGCCCTCAAGGCCAAGGTCGACACCGGTGCGCGCACCTCCGCACTCCATGCCTTCGACATCGAGACCTTCGGGCCCTCCGCGCGGCCCAAGGTTCGGTTTACCGTCCACCCCATTCCGGGGCGTGACGATCTGGTCATTCCCTGTTCGGCGCCCATTCTCGACCGGCGCGAGGTGGCCTCGTCCAATGGCGAGCGCGAATTGCGTTACGTGATCCAGAGCACGCTGTCGGTCAACGGCGACAGCTGGCCGATCGAACTCACGCTCACCAATCGCTCGACCATGGCCTCGCGCATGCTCCTCGGGCGGCAGGCGCTCAAGGATCATATTTCCATCGTCGCCACCGACCGCTTCCTGCAGCCCGAACTCAGCTACGATGTCTATCACACCTCGAAAATGCGCAGCGCCCAGCCCAAGCGCGCGCTGCGCATCGCCGTGCTCAGCCGCGAGAACAACTATTCCACGCGGCGTCTGGTCGAAGAGGGCGAAAAACGCGGCCACACCGTCGAGGTGATCGACACCACGCGCTGCTACATGGCAATCAACGCGCTGGCACCGGAAGTGCATTACGACGGCAAGCGCCTGCCCCGCTATGACGCCGTGGTGCCGCGCATCGGGGCCTCGGTCACCGCCTACGGGGCGGCGGTGATCCGTCAGTTCGAGACCATTGGCACCTTCTGCGTCAATACCTCGGCGGGCATCATCGCCAGCCGCGACAAGCTCTATGCGCATCAGCTGATGGCGCGCGCGCAGGTCGGCATGCCCAACACCGCCTTCGCCGCCTCGCCCAAGGATACCAGCAATCTGATCGGCCTCGTCGGCACGGCCCCGCTGATCGTCAAGCTGCTCGAATCGACGCAAGGCAAGGGCGTGGTGCTGGCCGAGACCAAGAAAGCCGCCGAATCGGTGATCGACGCCTTTCGCGGCCTCAAGGCCAATTTTCTCGTGCAGGATTTCGTCAAGGAAGCGGCGGGCGAGGATATCCGCTGCCTGGTGATCGGCGGCAAGGTTATGGCCTCGATGAAACGCACCGGGGCCGAGGGCGATTTCCGCTCCAACCTGCATCGCGGCGGCTCGGCCAAATCGGTACGTATCACCAAGACCGAACGCGAGACCGCGATCAAGGCGGCCCGCGTCTTTGACCTCAACATGGCCGGGGTGGATCTCTTGCGCGCCGAGAACGGACCGAAGGTGCTCGAGGTGAACTCCTCGCCCGGATTCGAGGGGATCGAGGGCTCCACCGGCAAGAACATCACCGGTGCGCTCTACGACATGATCGAGGCGCGCGTGCGCCCCGCCCCGGTCCGCCGACGCCGCATGGGCGGAAAATCCGACGGCTAGGCATCGCGGCCTCTTCACACCTGTCCGCCCCCTCTGGACGTGAGGGTTTATAAAACTTATATGTTTGCTCAGGATAACCGCAGGACACGATCATGATGAACACATCCGAGCCGCTCGAAGGGGCCCCGCTCATCGCCCCCTCCAGCACCGACCACCCGCTCTACGATCAGGTGGTCGAGGCGTGCCGTGGCGTCTATGACCCCGAGATCCCGGTCAACATCTACGACCTTGGCCTGATCTACACCATTGATATTGATGGCGAAAACGCCATCAACGTCACCATGACCCTGACCGCGCCAGGCTGTCCCGTAGCCGGTGAAATGCCCGGCTGGGTCGCCGAGGCGATCGAGCCTTTGGCAGGCGTCAAGCAGGTCGATGTTCACCTCGTCTGGGAGCCGCCCTGGGGCATGGACATGATGAGCGACGAAGCCCGGCTTGAGCTGGGTTTCATGTAACGAAATCAAGCGACTGAAAGGCGAACCTCATGTTTGGCATTCCCGGAAAGCAGGCGGTCTCCATGACCCCTACCGCCGCCACGCAGATCGCGAAACTGATGGGCCGGGACGGTCATCAGGGCCTGCGCATCGGCGTCAAGAAGGGCGGCTGCGCGGGCATGGAATACACGATGGAGTATGTGACCGAGGTTGACCCCCATGACGAGGTGGTCGAACAGGACGGCGCGCGGGTGATGATCGCCCCGATGGCGCAGATGTTCCTCTTCGGCACCGAAATCGACTACCAGACCTCGCTGCTGGAATCCGGGTTCGTGTTCAACAATCCGAACGTGACCGAGGCCTGCGGCTGCGGCGAGTCGATCAAGTTCGAGGGCATGTGAGCTTCGGCGCTCAACCCGTTGTTTCATAAATGTAATCAGGATGGTCAACGCATGAAACGCAAGCTCGCCGCAGGCAATTGGAAGATGAACGGCACCAATGCCAGCCTCGGCGAACTGCAAACCCTCACCACCGCGCATGCCGACCCGCGCGTCGATATCCTGATCTGCCCGCCCGCCACCTTGATCGTGCAGGCCGCCGCCCTCACCGCCGACAGCGCCGTGAGGATCGGCGGGCAGGATTGCCACACCGCGCCCTCCGGCGCACATACCGGCGACATCTCCGCCCCGATGCTGGCCGATGCGGGGGCCAGCGCGGTCCTGCTCGGACATTCCGAACGGCGCGAAAATCACCATGAAACCAACGAGTTGGTCGCGGAAAAGGCAACGTCGGCCTGGTCTGCTGGTCTCATCGCGGTGATCTGCCTGGGCGAGACGCTGGCGCAGCGCGAAGCCGCGCAGACCCTTGACGTGATCGCCGAGCAACTCGGCGCCTCGCTGCCCGACGGCGCCACCGGCGCCAACACCGTGATCGCCTACGAGCCCGTCTGGGCCATCGGCAGCGGCCTCACCCCCAGCACCGCCCAGACCGCCGAAGTGCATGATTTCCTGCGCGCCCGCCTCAAGGACCGACTCGGAGAACCCGAGGCCAACGCCATCCGCCTGCTCTATGGCGGCTCGGTCAAGCCCTCGAACGCGTCCGAAATCTTCGCCACGTCAAATGTCGACGGCGCGCTCGTTGGCGGCGCGAGCCTCAAGGCCGCCGATTTCTCGCCGATCATCTCGGCGCTTGAGGAACACGCCACAAGTGACTGATATCAAATCGGAAGCATCGTCGTTGACTTGATCTCTTCCATCGACAGAAGCGCCGTGACGTTATGCACCTTCACCTCTGAAATCAGCGCCTGATAGAACACGTCATAGGCGCGTGCATTGGCCACCCGCACCTTGAGGATATAGTCGATATCCCCCGCCAGCCGGTGCGCCTCCATCACCTCGGGCCGGGCATTCAGTGCCTTGAGAAACTGCGCCTGCCAGCCCGCATCATGCTCTGACGTGCGGATCAGGACAAAGAAACACGCCTCGAATCCAAGCGCCTCGGCATCCAGAAGATAGGTCTGCTGCCGGATCACCCCGCCCTCGCGCATCTTGCGAATCCGGTTCCACACGGGCGTCTTGGAACTGCCCACGGCCTTGGCGATATCGTCCAGCGATTGCCCCCCATCCTCCTGCAACTGCACGAGGATTTTCCGATCCAGATCGTCGAGACGGACAGTCATTCCAAGTTTTCCTTTCCAATGGAATTTTTCACCCAACATCCGCGCCAGTCAGAACATACGTCCTTATTGATGCGGCCATATGGCGCTCGGTCGGGAATATTTCCTATATTACGGAGGAAGTCAAACCGCTTGCAAAAGGCCTCGCCATGTCCCGCACTCCGCTCCAACCCGGCACCGTCGCCTTTGTCGGCGCCGGCCCCGGCGACCCCGACCTGCTCACCGTCAAGGCCCTGCGCGCCCTGCAACAGGCCGATGTGGTGATCCATGACCGGCTGGTCGCCCGCGACATCCTCGATCTGGCCAACCCCGCCGCGCACCTCCTCAACGCGGGCAAGGAAGGCTTCGGCCCCTCCATGTCGCAGGATGACATCAACGGTCTGATCGTCGCACAGGCCCTCACCGGCGCGCGCGTCGTCCGCCTCAAGGGCGGCGATCCCACGGTTTTCGGTCGCCTTGTCGAGGAACTCGACGCCGTGAGCGCCGCTGGCATCGACTGGCATGTCGTACCCGGCATCACCGCCGCCTCTGCCTCGGTCGCCGCCATCGGGCAGAGCCTGACGAAACGCGGCCGCAACGCCGCCGTGCGCTTTCTCACCGGCCACGACATGAAGGGCTTTGCCGATCACGACTGGCGCACGCTGGCCCGCCCGGGCGAGGTCGCGGCGATCTACATGGGCAAGAAATCCGCGCGCTTCATCCAGGGCCGCCTGATCATGCACGGCGCCGACCGCACCACGCCCGTCACCGTGATCGAGAATGCCTCGCGCCCCGAACAGCGCGTGCTCTCCACAACGCTGGAGCGGCTGCCTGCCGATCTGGCCGAGGCCAACCTGACCGGCCCGGCACTCACCTTCCTCGGCCTCGCGCCGCGCGCCGCCGAGGCGGTGCTTGTCCAATCGAAACAGGAGCTTGCCTGACATGCCCCGAGACTTCACCCCCAAGGTCGTGACCGCCAATGCCCTGCTCGAAGGCGATGTCGTCTACCTCACCGTCGATGACCAATGGACGCGGCGCCTCTCGGAGGCCGAGGTGCTGACCGACGAAGCCGATGCCGATTATCGCCTGCTTCAGGCACAGGCCCGCGCGAATGAAATCGTGGGCGCCTATCTCGCGGATGTGCGCCCCGGCCCCGACGGCCCCGAGCCCACCCATTTCCGCGAGGATTTCCGGCGCACCGGCCCCTCGAACCTCTTTCACGGCAAACAGTCCGAAGGACTGTCCCGGGCTTGACCCGGGACCTCCCAAGGTAAGGAACCCAGAATCATGTATCAATACAACGACTTCGACGCCGCTTTTATCGCTGAACGCAACCGCCAGTTCCGCGCCCAGGTCGAGCGCCGTATTGACGGCAGCCTGACCGAGGACGAGTTCAAGCCGCTGCGCCTGATGAACGGGCTTTACCTGCAACTGCACGCCTACATGCTGCGCGTGGCGATCCCCTATGGCTCGCTCGACCCGGCGAAACTGCGCCAACTGGCCTATCTGGCCGAGCGGTGGGACAAGGGCTACGGCCATTTCACCACCCGCACCAATATCCAGTATAACTGGCCGCAATTGCGCGACATTCCCGATATGCTCGACGCGCTGGCCGAGGTGGAGATGCACGCCATCCAGACCTCCGGCAACACCATCCGCAACGTGACCTCGGACCATTTCGCGGGGGCGGCGGCGGATGAGCTGGAAGACCCGCGCCCGGTGGCCGAGCTGATCCGGCAATGGTCCACCGACCATCCGGAATTCCAGTTCCTGCCGCGAAAGTTCAAGATCGCCGTGATCGCCTCGGAGGCGGATCGTGCGGTGATGAAGAGCCACGATATCGGCGTGAAAATCGTCGAGCGTGACGGCACGCGCGGCTACGAGATCTGGGTCGGCGGCGGCATGGGCCGCACGCCCATGGTCGCCAAACTGCTCAAGGAGTTCGTGCCCCGCGCCGACCTCCTGCCCTATCTCGAATCGATCCTTGCCACCTACAACCGCCTCGGTCGGCGCGACAACAAGTACAAGGCGCGGATCAAGATCACCGTGCATGAAAACGGGCTCGACGAGATCCGCGATCTGGTCGAGGCCGAATTCCCGCGCCGCCGCGCGGCCTTTTCAGGTGTCGATCAGGCGTGGCTTGATCAGATCAATGCCGCCTTCGTCACCCCCACCCTGCCCGAGCGTGACGCACATGCCTATTACGCCGCCCGCGACGCCGATCCGGTGTTCCGCGCCTGGACCGATACCAATGTGACCCCGCACAAGCATGCCGATCACGGCATCATCACCATCAGCCTCAAGGCGCATGGCGCGACGCCGGGCGATGCGAGCGCGGATCAGATGCGTGTGGTGGCCGATCTGGCGGAACGCTACGGCCACAATGACATCCGCGCCAGCCACGCGCAGAACCTCGTGCTGCCGCATGTGGCACTTGCCGATATTCCCGCCGTCCATGCCGCGCTGCGCGAGGCGGGGCTGGCCACCGGCAACATCGGCCTTGCCTCGGATATCATCGCCTGCCCCGGCATGGATTACTGCGCGCTGGCGACCGCCCGCTCGATCCCCGTGGCCCAGGGCATCGCCACCCGGCTGGACGCGCTCAAGATCGAGCATGACGTGGGCCATCTCCAGATCAAGATCTCGGGCTGCATCAATGCCTGCGGGCATCACCATGTCGGCCATATCGGCATTCTCGGGCTCGACCGGGCGGGGGTGGAAAACTACCAGATCACCCTCGGCGGCGATGCCTCCGAAAGCACGGCAATCGGCACCCGCACCGGACCGGGCTTTGCCTATGACGAGATCGTGCCCGCGATCGAGCGTCTGATCTTCGCCTATCTCGACCTGCGCGAAGGACCGGAAGAGACCTTCCTCGAAGCCTACAACCGCCTCGGAATGGCCCCTTTCAAATCCGCGCTCTACGACCAAGAGGCCCGCGCCCATGCCGCAGAATGATCTGAACGCCCGGGTGCGGGCGCTCAACGACCGCTACCGCCATCACTCGGCGATCTCGGTGCTGGAGCATGCGCTGCGCGACCCCCAGGCGGGCAAGCTGGCGCTGGTCTCCAGCTTCGGGGCCGAATCGGTCGTGCTGTTGCACATGGTCTCGGTCACGCGCGCCACGACGCCGGTGATCTTCATCGACACCGAGATGCTCTTTGCCGAGACGCTGGTCTATCAGCAGGAACTGGCAGAGCGGCTCAACCTGCGCGATCTGCGCATCATTCGGCCCGACGCGCAGGACCTCGCACGCACCGACGCAAAACAGACGTTACACCGACGCGATACCGACGCCTGCTGCGCCCTGCGCAAGACCCGGCCCCTGCAACGCGCGCTTGCCGGTTTCGACGGCTGGATCACCGGGCGCAAACGCTATCAGACCGGCACCCGCGCCACCCTCGACTTCTTCGAGATCGAGGACGGCACCGACCGGATCAAGGTCAACCCGCTGGCCCATTGGGCGCGCGACGACATCCGGACCTACATGGAGGAAAACCGCCTGCCCCGGCATCCGCTGGTGAGCCAAGGCTATCCCTCCATCGGCTGCATGCCCTGCACAACGCCCGTGAAACCGGGCGAAGACCCAAGATCTGGCCGCTGGCGCGATCAGGACAAAACCGAATGTGGCATCCATTTTGTGAACGGCAAACTGGTGCGAAAAGGAGTTTCCGCATGACTGTCATCGTCACCGACACGGGCTTCGGCCCCGAGACCTGGACCACCCCCATCGTGCCTCTGGAAGAGGCCCGCAAGGGCGTGGGCATCACCCTGCCCTCCAGCGCCGATCCGCTGGAACTGGCCGGTCGTCTGCCCGATGTGCAGATGATCAAGGTCCATTTCCCCAGCTTCGCCGACGGGCGCGGATTCAGCATCGCCCGGCAATTGCGGTTGATGGGCTACACCGGACGGCTGCGCGCCTATGGCCACGTGATCGCCGATCAATACGCCATGGCGCGGCGTGCGGGCTTTGACGAGGTCGAGATTTCCGACGATCTCGCCGCCCGGCAGCCCGAGGATCAGTGGCTGTCGCGCGCCAACTGGCAGGCCCACGACTACCAAGAGCGGCTGCGCGGCTGAATACCGCTTTTACCTGACCTGAATCAAAGATTAGAAGAGGATGTCGGTTTAAATGACCGGCAGTTGACACCATGAACGAGATGACCGCCGTGACCCAAGCGACCGCAAAAGCGCCAAAAACCCTCGCGCTGCCCGATGCGCAGACCGTGACAGAGGTGAAACACTGGACCGACCGGCTGTTCTCGTTCCGCGTGACCCGGCCCGCCTCGCTTCGGTTTCGGTCGGGCGAGTTCGTGATGATCGGCCTCATGCAGACGGATGAGAAAACCGGCCGCGAAAAGCCGCTCTTGCGCGCGTATTCCATCGCCTCGCCGTCCTGGGATGACGAGCTGGAATTCTACTCGATCAAGGTGCAGGACGGCCCGCTGACCTCGCGATTGCAGCATATCGAAGTCGGCGACGAGATCATCCTGCGCCCCAAACCCGTGGGCACGCTGGTGCATGACGCGCTCTTGCCCGGCAAACGGCTGTGGCTCTTTGCCACCGGCACCGGCTTTGCGCCGTTCGCCTCGCTGCTGCGCGACCCGCAGACCTATGAGGATTACGACGAGGTGATCATCACCCACACCTGCCGTGAGGTGGGCGAGTTGCAATACGGGGCCGAGTTGATCGACAGCATCCGCAAGGACGAAATCTTGGCCGAACTGATCGGCGAAGGCTTTGCCGACAAGCTGCGCTATTATCCGACCACCACCCGCGAAGAGAGCTCCAAGATGGGCCGCATCACCGACCTGATGCGCTCCGGCGAGGTGTTTGCAGACCTCGGCGTTGCCCCCCTCGCCCCCGAAACCGACCGCGCCATGGTCTGCGGCAACCTCGCCTTCAACCTCGAGATCAAGGAGATGCTGGAGGGTTACGGGTTGCGCGAAGGTGCCAATTCGGACCCCAAGGAATACGTGGTCGAAAAGGCGTTTCTCGACTGAGGGGTGACAGACCAAGAGATCCTCCGGTCAAGCCGGAGGATGACGCCTGCCACGGTTGCCCGTCACCCTCTGGCTTGACCCGAGGGTCTCCTGTAACAAGAGACGTGCCGGAACTATCACAACAAAAAGCCCGCGCAAGCAGCACCTTGCGCGGGCTTTTCAATGTTGCTTTTGGACGGGCTCAGTAGCCAAGCGCCTGACGTGCCGCCTGAAGCGCGGATTGCAGCAATTCGGGATTGTCCTGTGCGGCCCTGATCCCCTCGATCAGCAGGCTTTCCTGCATCGCCCCCAGGTCGGAGTCTTCGATCAGGTTGCGCACGCGCTCCATGTCGAAGCCCTCGACGGTCAATGCCTCGGGGGCTTCTTCGGCTGCAGTCGCTGCGCTGTCGCTTGCAGCGGCGTCACCGGTGGCGGTATCGGTGCTCTCCGTGGCCGTCTCTTCAGTGGCCTCGGTCGCGGTATCCGCAGCCGCTTCGGTTTCGTTGGCCGCCTCGGTGGCGGTATCCGCAGCGTCCTCGGTCGCGGCTTCGGTCTCGCTAGCCGCCTCAGTCGCGGTATCAACGGCTTCCTCGCTTGCAGCTTCTGCCTGATCGACGGCGTCCGACGTGGCGTCGGCCGCCTCTTCCGCAGTTTCGGCGGCATCGCTCGCCGCATCCGTCGCCGCATCAGCCGTGCCGGTTGCCGCATCAACGGCCTCTTGTCCGGCCTCCTGAGCAGCGTCAGCGGCATCGGTCGCCGTGTCTTGCACCGCCTCGACAGCCTCGTTGACCGTCTCCTCGACTGCCTCCGCCGCCTCGCTCGCGGTGTCCTCAGTGGCCTCGACGGCGTCGCTTGTGCCCTCTTGTGCCGCGTCGACCGCATCGCCGACTGCGTCCGCAGTCGTCTCTGCGGTTCCGCCTGCCGCATCTGCGGTATCTTCAAGCGCCTCGGGCACCTCGATCTCCTGGTCGGTGCCGCTCACCTCGTTCACGACCTCATCGACCGTCTTGCCGGTAAAGAGCATGTAACCGCCACCCAGCACGATCACGGCCAGCACGATCCAAATCAGGTTTTTCATAATCGCCTCCCAGAATGCTACCGGGCCCGTTCGATCCGCATCGCGGCCCTTTGTGATCTCTCCTGCCAGATGGTGCGCGCAAAGGAAAGCCGCAAGAGAGAATTGATCCCCATTTGGCTCATATCAGCCGATTTTGCCGCTTGAAAGCCGCCGCACCGGCGTTTACCTTGCACCGTCAAATTGACCCGACAACGTTCAACAATCGAAGGATTGAAGCCATAGCCCGCAGACCCCATAACGCGCCGCCAACCCGCGATACCGGCCCCCGGATCAATGACCGCATCCGGGCCGATGAAATCCGCCTGATCGGCGCAGACGGCGAAAACGCAGGCGTCGTCACCCCGCGAAGGGCGCTCGAGATGGCCGAAGAGGTCGGGCTCGATCTGGTCGAAATCTCGCCGAATGCCAATCCGCCGGTCTGCAAGATCATGGATTACGGCAAGTACAAGTACGAACAGCAGAAACGCGAATCCGAAGCGCGCAAGAAGCAGAAGATCATCGAGGTCAAGGAAGTGAAGTTCCGCCCCGGTACCGACACGCATGACTATCAGGTCAAGATGCGCAACGTTCTGAAATTCCTCGAAGGCGGCGACAAGGTGAAGATCACCCTGCGGTTCCGTGGTCGCGAGATGGCGCATCAGGATCTGGGGCGCAACCTGCTCGAACGCATCGCCGAGGATGTCAAGGACGTGGGCCGCATCGAGAACATGCCCAAGATGGAAGGCCGCCAGATGATCATGATCATCGGGCCCGGCGCGAAATAGCCCGCATCCGAGCGCACAGGCGTCACACCCCCGGCCAGCGGTCCGGGGGTTTTTGTTCGCCCGCTTGCACTGGACGCATGATGCAATAGGATCGGCACTCGTGAAGCAACCGGAGCGTGCCATGCCGCTTTTTGAATACAAGATCCTCCCCGCCCCGACACGCGGCCGCAAGGCGCCCGGCGTCAAGACACCCGAAGCACGTTTTGCCCTCGGGCTCGAAGAGACGCTGAACGAGATGGCCCATCACGGCTGGAGCTATCTGCGCAGCGACATCCTGCCGAGCGAGGAACGTCAGGGCCTGACCTCGAGCCACACGGTCTATCGCTCGGTGCTGGTCTTTCAGCGGGAAATCCGCGCATCGGCCCCGAGGGCCGACGTTGCGAGGATGGATCCGGTGCAAGCGGAACCGCTGGCCGAGACGTTATCACCTCCCGATCCGAAACCTTGAGGGCGTCGTTTCAATTCTCGCAGTGAATCCAGACTGTTAGGCGGGAAAAGCGTGAATCTGCCGCACGCGGTAAACCGCCGTGATGCCGGAAAAAATTTCCCCTGCCCCCTTCAATTCGCCGCGTTTTAGCATACACTCTGCGTCCTGACTCGCAAAGGTGTGCTCAATGTCCAAATCAGATCCTTTCGGTTTCGATATGTCGGTCTCTTCGGCCAAGAAGAAGAACCCGCGCGGTCGGCGCGGGATGTCCGGCGCATCCGAAACCTCGACGCGCATCTGCGACCACGACGGGTGCAACGAGCCCGGAAAGTACCGCGCGCCCAAGGCGCCCGACGTGCTCGACGACTATTTCTGGTTCTGCCAGCAGCATGTGCGCGAGTATAACCTCAAGTGGAACTTCTTCGACGGCACGACCGAGGCGGAACTGAACGCGCAGATGTCCAAGGACAAGGTCTGGGAGCGCGAGACCCGGCGCTTCAACGACCCCGAGGCCCGTGCCTGGGCACGGCTCGGCATCGAGGACCCGCATCAGGTGCTGGGCGGCAACGCCACGCAGAACCCCGGCAAGAAGCGCGGCGGCGGGCGCAAGCTGCCACCGACCGAGCGGCGCGCCATCGAGATTCTCGAGGCCGAAGACACCTGGACCAAGGCGGACCTGCGCAAGGCCTACAAGTCGCTGATCAAGGTGCTGCACCCCGATATCAACGGCGGTGACCGCAGCCAGGAAGAACAGTTGCAACAGGTGGTCTGGGCCTGGGACCAGATCAAGGACAGCCGCAATTTCAAATGAGCATCGGGGGTATGTGACCAGATCACAGACACCAGAGGCACCATCAAGCATGCTGGCGAGGCCGCTACGGGGATGCCCCGTGGCCCAGTTTCAAAAGGTGCTTCCATGCTCAAGAAGAATGTCGGCTCACGCGATCGCGCCCTGCGTATCATCCTTGGCCTTGCCCTGCTGGCAGGCTTTGTCATCAACCGCGACGGAACCTATAGCTGGCTCTACCTGATCGGCATCATTCCGCTGGTTACTGGCCTGATGTCTTCCTGTCCGCTTTATTCCATCTTCGGGCTCTCGACCTGCCCCCTCAAAAAGCAGTAAACCTCAGGGACGGGGATGGCCGTTCAGGTCAACCTCCAGTCGTGTCCCGGCAAGCCATCATTACTCACGGATTCATCCGGGGCTCGTCGGGACGCGCATCTTTTTTTTCCGCATGAGGCGACTGACGCAATCCGGCATGGCAGCTTTCCGCGCAGCGCGTGCCATTGCCTTGGATATTATCCTCCGAGTGCCCATCTTGACGATGTAACGGAGGAACCATGCTACGCATCATCGCTCTCGGCCTTACGGGCCTGACACTGCTCACATCCGCCCCCGCGCAAGCCGCGCCAAAAGGATGCCCGCCCGGTCTTGCCAAGAAGGGCACCGGATGCCAGCCTCCCGGCTTGGCAAAAAAGCAAGGCATCTACCATAGGGGCGACTATATTCAAGGGGATTATGTCATCCTGCGCAATCCCGGGCGCTACGGTCTCGATCCGGATGAAACCTATTACCGCGTCGGCGACCGCGTCTATCGCGTCGACCGCAACACACGCGAGGTGCTCGACCTGATCGGCGCGGCGGCGGCGGTGCTGAACTGAGCCACGCGCCTGCGCCGGGAGCGGCCGGGCCGACCCGCTACTCGGCCGCAACCTTGCGCGCGTTCAACATCTCCTTGAGGTAACGCCCGGTATGGCTGCGCGGTTCATCCGCCACCTCTTCGGGCGTGCCGACGGCGACGATCTCGCCGCCGCCATCGCCACCCTCGGGGCCGATGTCGATGATATGGTCGGCGGTCTTGATCACGTCGAGGTTGTGCTCGATCACAATGACCGAATTGCCCTGCTCGACCAGTTCGTGCAGCACCTCCAGAAGCTTTTTCACATCCTCGAAATGCAGCCCTGTCGTCGGCTCGTCGAGGATATAGAGCGTGCGGCCCGTGGAGCGTTTGGCGAGTTCCTTGGATAGCTTCACCCGTTGCGCCTCGCCGCCCGAGAGGGTCGTCGCCTGCTGGCCCACCTTGATATAGCCAAGGCCCACCCGCATCAGCGCATCCATCTTTTCGCGGATGCTCGGCACCGCCTTGAAAAATTCCTGCGCCTCTTCCACAGTCATATCAAGAACGTCTGCTATGCTCTTGCCTTTAAACCGTATTTCCAGCGTCTCGCGGTTATAGCGCGCGCCCTTGCAGGTCTCGCATTCCACATAGACATCCGGCAGGAAATGCATCTCGATCTTGATGACACCGTCGCCCTGGCACGCCTCGCACCGCCCGCCCTTGACGTTGAAGGAAAAGCGCCCCGGCTTGTAGCCGCGCGCCTTGGCCTCGGGCAGCCCGGCGAACCAGTCGCGGATCGGCGTAAACGCCCCGGTATAGGTCGCCGGGTTACTGCGCGGCGTGCGCCCGATCGGGCGCTGGTCGATGTCGATCACCTTGTCGAGATGTTCCATCCCCTTGATCGTCTCGCAGGGCGCGGGCGTCTGCCGCGCGCCGTTCAGACGCATCGAGGCGGTCTTGAACAGCGTCTCGATGGTGAGCGTCGACTTGCCCCCGCCCGACACGCCGGTCACGCAGACAAACTTGCCAAGCGGAAACTCGGCGGTGACGTTCTGCAGGTTGTTGCCGTTGGCCTTGACCACGGTCAGTTTCTTCTTGTTGCCCTTGCGGCGCTTGGGCGGGACGGCAATCTCGCGCGTGCCCGAGAGGTATTGCCCGGTGATCGAGGCCGGGTCGGCGGCGACGTGATCCGGTGTGCCGTGGCTGACGACCTGCCCGCCATGCACCCCCGCGCCGGGGCCGATGTCAAAGACATAATCGGCGGTGCGGATCGCCTCTTCGTCATGTTCGACCACGATCACCGTGTTGCCCTGATCGCGCAGGTTGCGCAGCGTCTGCAAGAGCCGCCCGTTGTCGCGCTGATGCAGCCCGATGGAGGGCTCGTCGAGCACATAGAGCACGCCGGTCAGCCCCGAGCCGATCTGGCTAGCCAGCCGGATGCGCTGGCTCTCGCCGCCCGACAGCGTGCCGGCATTGCGGCTGAGCGTCAGGTAATCGAGGCCCACGTTGTTGAGAAAGCCAAGCCGCTCGCGGATCTCCTTCAGGATGGCGCGCGCGATCTCGTTCTTCTGCTTGCCAAGGTGTTCCGGCACCGTCTCGCACCAGTCATAGGCCTCGCGGATCGACATCTGCACCACATGCCCGACATGCAGGTCGGCGATGCGTACCGCCAAAGCCTCTTCCCGCAGTCGGTAGCCGCCGCAGGCCCCGCAGGGGCGGTTGTTCTGGTAGCGCTCGAATTCCTCGCGAATCCAGTTCGAATCCGTCTCGCGATAGCGCCGCTCCATGTTGGGGATCACGCCCTCGAACACGCGGCTGACCTGATAGACGCGGCCGCCCTCGTCATAGCGGAACGGGATTTCCTCGTCGCCCGAGCCATAGAGGAACACCTGTTTCACATGCGCGGGCAGATCGCGCCAAGGTGTCGTCTTGTCAAACTCGTAATGTTTGGCGATGGCGGTGATGGTCTGGGTGAAATAGGGGCTCTTGCCCTTGCGCCACGGCGCAATCGCCCCGTCACCGATGCGTAGCGCCTCGTCCGGCACCACCAGTTTCTCGTCAAAGAACAACTCCGCCCCCAACCCGTCACACTCCGGACAGGCCCCGAACGGCGCGTTGAAGGAAAACAGCCGCGGCTCGATCTCGGGAATGGTGAAACCACTGACCGGACAGGCGAATTTTTCGGAAAAGGTCATCCGTTCCGGCTCACCCTCGCGCGGGGCGGTTTCCAAGACGGCGATGCCGTCAGCCAGATCGAGCGCGGTGCGAAAACTGTCGGCGAGCCGCGTCTCCAGCCCCTCCTTCACCACCAGCCGGTCAACCACGACATCGACATCGTGGCGCAATTTCTTGTCGAGCGTGGGCGGCTCATCGAGTTCATAGAATTCGCCATCCACCTTGACCCGCTGAAAGCCGGATTTGCGCAGTTCCAGAAATTCCTTGCGATACTCGCCCTTGCGGTCACGCACGATGGGGGCAAGCAGATAGGCGCGCGTGCCCTCCTCCATTGCCATCACGCGATCCACCATGTCCTGCACCTGCTGCGCCTCGATGGGCAGGCCGGTGGCGGGGGAATAGGGCGTGCCGACCCGGGCAAACAAGAGCCGCATGTAATCGTAAATCTCGGTCACCGTGCCGACGGTGGAGCGCGGGTTCTTCGAGGTTGTCTTTTGCTCGATGGAAATCGCCGGGGACAGCCCGCTGATGTGATCCACATCCGGCTTTTCCATCATGTCGAGGAATTGCCGCGCATAGGCGCTGAGCGATTCGACATAGCGGCGCTGCCCCTCGGCATAGATCGTGTCGAAGGCGAGCGACGACTTGCCCGAGCCGGAAAGCCCGGTGATCACAACCAGTTGGTCGCGCGGAATATCCACGTCGATATTCTTGAGGTTATGCTCGCGCGCGCCGCGCACCTCGATATATTTCAGATCGGCCATTCTGACCCCCGGGATTCACACCTGCCACACATAGAAGAGACGCGGCCCGGGTCCAAGTCAATTTTGCGAACATTACAGGAACGCGGCTTGCATCCGCCTATTTCTGCGCCAGGGCCCAGGCGCAGATCGGGAACTGCGGATCGTTGGTCAGATCATCGGTCTCGGGATCATGCGCCGGGGGCCAGTCAGCTTCGAGATTGCGGGCGGCGGCGGCGCGATTGCCCCATTGCCGCGCGGTGATCCGGTCGTCGGCGAACCCCGCCTCGATCAGCAGGTTCTTCAGCCCCCGCGCGCTCCACCGCGAGCAATCAACCGGGTCACCGTGATAGGGAATGTAGAACGGCACCGCCAGCCAGAACCAGCCATCGGGGCGCAGCATTTCGCGCACATGGCGGGTGGCGGCATAGGGTCGGTCGAGATGTTCCCAGACCTGATTGGCGAGGATGATGTCGAATTGCAGCACCGCCCCACCCTCGCCGGTATAGGGCCCGTTGCAGATGTCGTATTTCGGATAGCGAAACCGCGCATAGCTGCGAAAGCTGTAGCGATGCCCGTATTTGCCGGAAATCTCGGCGGCATCCATCTCTTCGAGGTCGAGCGCCCGCAGCCAACGGCGCGAGACCTGCTGCATCACGATGCGGTTGAGACTGGCCACGCGGGTCCCCTTGTTTGCGCGGTTACACTGCACCGCAACGACAAGGGGCGCAAGCCTTGGCCCACGCCCCTGCACTGATGGAACGGCCTGCGCCGCTCAGATATGGATCACCCGGTCATAGGCGTCGAGCACGCTTTCATGCATCATCTCGCTGAGCGTCGGATGCGGGAAGACGGCCTGCATCAGTTCTTGTTCGGTTGTCTCAAGCTGACGGCCCACCACGTAACCTTGAATAAGCTCGGTCACCTCGGCCCCGATCATATGCGCCCCCAGAAGCTCGCCGGTCTTTTCGTCAAACACCGTCTTGATCATGCCCTCGGCCTCGCCCATTGCAATCGCCTTGCCATTGCCGATGAACGGGAAGCGCCCAACCTTGATCTTGTGGCCCTTGTCCTTGGCCTGCGCCTCGGTCAGGCCGACGCTGGCGACCTGCGGCTGGCAATAGGTGCAGCCGGCGATGCTGTCGGGATCGACAGCATGCGGATGCCCGCCCGCGATCAGCTCGGCCACCATCACACCTTCATGGCTGGCCTTGTGCGCCAGCCACGGCCCGTTGGTGGCATCCCCGATCACGTAGAGCCCCTCGACACCGCTGCGGCAGAATTCATCGGTCACGACAAAGGATTTCTCGATCTTCGCGCCCAGTTTCTCAAGCCCGAGACCCTCGGTATTGGCGACGATGCCCACGGCGGAAATCACCGTATCGAATTCGTGTTTCTCGACCTTGCCACCCACCTCGACATGGGCGGTCACCTTGTCCTTGGCGCGGTCCAGCTGCTTGACCATAGCCTTGACCATGATCTTCATCTTCTGCTTTTCAAAGGATTTCTTGGCGAAGGCGGAAATCTCGGCATCCTCGACGGGCAGGATGCGGTCCATCACCTCGACCACCGTCGTAGCGGCCCCAAGCGTGTTGTAGAAGCTGGCGAATTCGATGCCGATGGCGCCTGAACCGATGACCAGCAATTTCTTGGGCATATGCGGCGGCACCAGCGCGTGCTTGTAGGTCCAGACACGTTCGCCGTCGGCCTCGAGCCCCGGCATTTCGCGCGCCCTTGCGCCGGTGGCCAGCACGATGTTCTTTGCGCTGAGTTCCTCGGTGCCCTTGTCGGTCTTGACGCTAACCTTGCCCTTGGCGGGCAGCGTCGCCTCGCCCATCACCACGGTGATCTTGTTCTTCTTCATCAGATGCGCGACACCCGAACTCAGTTGCTTGGCCACCCCGCGCGAGCGTTTCACCACCGCGTCGAGATCATAGCCGATCCCCTCGGCCTTGAGCCCGAATTCCTTGGCCCGGTGCATCAGGTGAAACACCTCGGACGAGCGCAGCATCGCCTTGGTCGGAATGCAGCCCCAGTTGAGGCAGATGCCGCCCATATGCTCGCGCTCGACAATGGCCACCTTGAGGCCCAGTTGCGCGCCCCGGATCGCGGCGACATAGCCGCCCGGCCCGGCCCCGATCACGATCATGTCATAGCTGTTCGACGCCATCTGGCCCTCCGCTTGCAAAATTAGTTTGGAGTTAAACTATTTTTCGAAAGATCACAACGAGACAAACCCAGCCGGTTGCGCAAACACCCGGCAGACGCCTGTTTTCCCTCGCTTGAAGATCGTTTCAGGCGGCCGCCATCAACTGACGCAGCGTGGCCCCGTACCCGCCTTCGGCCTCATAGGCGCGCTCCAGCGCGGTCGAGGGCCGGTTGAGCGCGGAATTGCGATAGGGAAAACGTCCGAACTGGCGGATCACCTCGCGATGTGCGCGGGCATGGGTCAGGTTCTCGGGGCCATACTCGGGCATCCGCTCGCAGATCAGCCGCACGCAGCGTTCCTGATCACAGAGGTTTTCGGAATGCATCAGGGGCAGGTAGAAGAACTGTCTTGCCGGTTCATTGATCTTGAGATCCCAGCCCCGGTTGATCGCCACCTTGGCCGCTGCGAGCCCGGCCTTGTCGGTGGCAAAGGCCCGAGGATCATCTCGGAACATGTTGCGCGGGAACTGATCGGTCAGGATGATATAGGCCAGCGTACCGGCCGGGTATGTCAGCCACAGACTGTAGGCACCGGCGCGCGCATTCTCCCATCCGGACTGAAACCTCTCGCGGATCGTGTCGTCCAGCGTATCGGACACTTTGTACCACCCTTGCGGGCCGACCTCGTCGAGCCAGAACCCCAGCACTTCATCGGGCGAAACCATAGGACTCTCCTCATTCCCCTATGACAATAACATGACGTTAACGCGTTTTCCGCGCGTTTTCACAGTAAAATAATGCTTCAACCGGGACATAAACACAGAAAATCACGGCGAATTCTCCTCCTGCGCGGTCTCGATGGCGACTTCTTGCGCAAATTCGACGGCCATTGGCGACGAGGACGGCGAAACCGGCGTGTAGCTCTCGGTCTGGGATACCGTCGGCGCGGCGCGCTGCGTCATGCGGTAGAACGCGTAGCCCACCATCGCGAACATCAGCACGGCGATATAGAGGAAATATCCCCCCGGCCCCATGACACCCATCATCCAGCCCACCATCAGCGGCCCGGCAATCGCGCCCAGACCGTTGATGAAGACCATGCCTCCTGCGGCTGCCGCCATGTCGTCATGCTCCAGAAAGTCGTTGGTATAGGCGATCAGCAGCGAATAGAGCGGATTGGACGATCCGCCGACCAGAAAGGCCGCGAGCAGCAGAAACCAGAAGTTGTCGCCCAGCATCATGCCGACTACGCCGCCCAGGCCGGTGACCAGCGACACCATGGCGATCAGCTTGCGCCGGTCCATCCGGTCCGACAGCCAGCCAAGCGGGTATTGCGCCACCACCGCCGCCACGTAGAAGGACGCCACGAAGGTCGAGATCTGCCCCACGCTCAGCCCCGCCTCGGCGCCATAGACCGCCGCCATGCCGAATTGCGCGGCAAAGACCCCGCCGGTGAGCAGCATGCCGACGCAGCCCAGCGGCGAAATCTTCATGATCTGCCGCAGCGACAGCGGCTTGGTGGTGTCGAAGGCCGGCGTCGGGCTGACCGAGAGCAGGATCGGTGCGAAGGCCAGTGAGACCAGCACCGACGGGATCACGAAGAGCACGTAGCCCGACGGATCGGCCAGCACCATGATGCCCTGCGCCGAGACGATACCGACCATCTGCACCATCATGTAGAGCGACAGCGCCTTGCCGCGCGTCGCATTGGTCGCCGAATTGTTGAGCCAGCTTTCCGCCGTCACGTAAACGCCGGAAAAGCAGAAGCCGATCACCACCCGGCCCACCGACCAGGCCCAGGGTTCGGTCACCGTGGGATAGAGGATCAACACCGCCGAGATCATCGAGCCGAGCGCCGCGAAGACCCGCACATGCCCGACCCGGCGGATCATCTCGGGGGCCATTCGTGATCCGAAGAGAAAACCGAGGAAATAGGACGACATCACGACTGACATCTCCAGGGTCGAAAACCCCTCGAGCGCCCCCCGGATACCCAGAAGCGTGCCCTGCATGCCATTGCCAACCTGCAAGAGCATCATGCCCAAGAGCAGCGCCCAGGCCCCCGATAATACCTGAAACATCGTCTCTCTCCGTCAGCCCACCCCAGCCTCGCAAGGCCCGGGCGCGCGCGTCTGTGTCAATCGCGACTCATTCTGTCGCGCCTGTTATCCGCCTGTCAGGCTTTGGCGCCGGTATCAACAGCGAAGCATCCCCGTAGGAAAAGAAGCGATAGCCCTGCGCCACGGCATGCGCGTAAATTTGCCGGATGCGGTCTTGCCCCATAAAGGCCGAGACGAGCATCATCAGCGTTGATCTGGGCAGATGGAAATTGGTCATCAGGGCATCGGTCACGCGAAACTGAAACCCGGGATAGATGAAGATGTCGGTATCGCCCTGCCACGGCACGATCCCGCCGGTGGCCCGCGCCGCCGTCTCGATCAGGCGCAGGGCGGTGGTGCCGACCGGAATGATCCGCCCGCCCGCTGCCTGCGTCTCGGCGATCTCGGCGGCGGCCTGCGCGCTCACCTCGCCCCATTCGGCATGCATCTTGTGGGTGGTAACATCCTCGACCTTGACCGGCAGGAAGGTGCCCGCCCCGACATGCAGCGTCACATGGGTGAAGCTGACGCCGCGCGCGCGCAGATCGTCGAGCACGACCTCGTCGAAATGCAGCGAGGCCGTGGGCGCCGCCACGGCCCCCACGTTGCGCGCCCAGAGCGTCTGATAATCCTCGCGATCCTGTGCATCCGCAGGCCGCTTGGCCGCGATATAGGGCGGCAGCGGCATGGCCCCTGCTGCATCGAGGGCGGAGTCGAAGTCATCGCCCGTCAGGTTGAACCGCAGCCGTGCCTGCCCCTCTGCCTTGGTCTCCAGCACCGCCGAGAGCACATCGGAAAACACGATCTCCTCACCCTCGGCCACCTTCCTGAGCGGCTTGATCAATGCCGACCACGTGCCGTCCGCCCCCGGTTCCAGCAAGGTAACCTCGATCCGCGCCTCGCTTTCGCCTTGCGCGCCCGCGCGGCGCCGCCGTCCGCTCAACCGCGCCGGGATCACCTTGGTATCGTTGAGCACCAGACGATCACCGGCCTGCAACAACTGGCCAAGATCGGCCACGGTGGCATCATGGATTGCATCGCCCTGCGCCACCAGAAGCCGCGCCGACCGGCGCGGGCGGGCGGGCCGCGTGGCTATCAGCGCCTCGGGCAGGACGAAATCGAAGTCGCTGAGTTTCATCTATCGTTTCCGACATAGGGTGGCTGTTTCTCCCGCCCCGCGTCGGGCTCCGATTGGCGCGACATCGCGGGAGGCCCGACCCCCTCGACCTGCGGCGCGGGCCTGCGGAACATCTCGCGCAGGAACCCCGGGGTCAATGCCGAGAGCGGGTTGATGCTGACATCCGGGTTCGAGGCCGACCCGGTGATCGTGTAGTTGAAGCCGATAAGCCCTTCGCCGGGGCGCGTAAAGGCCTCGCCGATCGCGTTCAGCACGTAAACCGGAGAGATCACGCCCTGCATGTCCATCCGCTTTGTCCCGACATTATAGAACCCGTCCATCGACAGACCGACCGAGGCCCCGACCGCGCTGCTCTCGAGCAGCACGAGGCGGGTCGGACTCAGCCGAAACCGCGCGTCGATCCGCGAAAAGTGCAGACCCTGCCCGTCAAGTTGCTCGAGCAACCCGACCACGCTGATCGTGTTCAGGAGCGCCGCGAGGGCCGGCGCCTCCTTGATACGGATCTCGTCGATCCCCAACACGCCATCATAGCTGCCCGGCTCTGGTGCGGGTGTCAGGATAAGCTCCATCCGGCCGTCGCGTGCGCTCTTGAGCAGGTTGGCCGAGCCCAGAACGCCACCGGCGTCGTCACTGCGGATCCGGAAGGCACTGCGCCCCGCTCTCGGGACGATGTCTCCGGTGATCGCCGTCTTGCCATTGACCCGGCCGGTAAACGCCCCCTGCATGCCACCTGCCGTTTGCAGATCAGCGTTGAACTCGGTCAGGGTGATCGCGTCGGAAAGCTGCAACCGGTCGAGCCGGAGCACGACCGGGCCTCCGCCTGCCGCACCCGCCTCGGACGGCGTCACGTCAGACGAGCCGCCAAACACCGTCTTGCTGCGCAGATCGAGCGCGCCGCCGGTGACCTCGATGCGCGGGGCGCGACCCGGGCCGCGCCCGATCAGCGTGACGGGCGCATTCAGCCAGTCGCCAATCTCGACGCTGGAGAATGTGGCCCGCTCAAAGCCACCGTCCTCTGCCGTCGTGACTGCGCCGCGCGCGCGCAGCCCGGCGGCGTCGAGGCTCAGGCCTTCGATCTCCGGCTGGGGGCCGAGCGTGCCCGTCACGTCGAGCCGCCCGGTGCCCGCCTGGCTCAGCGCCCAGTCGACCTGCGGCAGGCGCAGTCCCAGCCCCGCCAAATCCGAGGTGAGCGCGAATTGCCCGGGGCTGTCCTTGCCAAAACCGATCTCGACCTCGCCTTGCGCGGCCCCCGAGAATGTGCCCGGCGGCAGGCCGATGCCGAATTCCCGGGCAAATCGTTCCGACAGTTCGATTTGCCCGCGCACCCGGCTGACTCCACCGGTGTTCGGACCAATCGGCATGCTCCAGTTCCCCGACAGCGGAACCGTGCCGATCCGCGCCTCGCCGCCGATCCGGATGCCGCGATTGCTGGCCTCCACCGCGAGAGCCGAGGCGGACAGAACCCGCCCCTTGACCAGTGTCTCCGAGCGCAGGTCGCGCAACGCGCCGGTCACCTCGAAGGCCACCTCCTCGGGGGTCAGCCGGTCCTTCATCAGGAAATTCAGATCGCCCTTCAGTCGCGCGCGCCCGTCGGCGAGGCTCACCGGCTGCCCGGCCTTTTCCAGAAAGCGGAAGGGCGGCGAATCGAGCAGCGACAGGGCGGCGGTGATGGTACTTTCGGTCCGCAGGCGCGCCCGTGCCGGGCTTTGCTTGATCCGGATGTCGGGGATCGAAAACGTGGTGCCTGCAATATCTATGCGCCCACCCTGCGCGGCCGTCACGTGGCCTTGAGCGGCATGCATGACAAAGCGGTTGTCGCGGATCGAGGCATGCCCTTGTGCGTCCTCGATGGGCGGCACGTCGCGCACATAGACCGTGCTGAGATTGTCGAAATCGAAGCCGAGGAAGAAATCCGGCAGGGCCCCCGCCCCGGCCCGCAGCGCGACCTGGATATCGCTCAGTGTGATCTCGCGCACATTCTCGGTGATCCAGTCACGGGTCTTGGGCTTGACCGAGCGCGGCCAGAGCGCCAGCAGCCGCTCTGGCGCGATCCCGTCCAGCGCCCCCTCAAGCGCCAGCGCCCAGCCGTCCGGCTGTCCCCGCGCCTCGCCGCTGAGGCGCAGCGTGCGGCCCTGATCGTTCAGCCGCAACGCCCCGAGCGACAGCACGAAGGGATCGAGCTTGAGACGCATGTCCATGGCGGCCCCCTCGAAGGCTATCGGCTCGGAGTAGAGATCCGGAGGATCGGCCACGATCTCGGCAAACGAAATCTGCGCCTGCAACTCGCGCGGCCAGCCGGTCTCCATCCCGATCAGACGCGCGGTGCCATCGGCGCGGGCGCGGCCCCAACCGCTATCGACCGACAATTCGGAAAATCGGATCGTCTGCGTCGCCGGGTCATAGGTGAAATAGCTGCGTGCCGCCTCGAAGGGGATCGGCGAGGTGGCCGGATTGGGTTGCAACGCGCCCGCACCGATCTGCAGCGTGGCATTGAGGGGCCCGAGCCGTCCCGCCTCGTCCACGGCGGCCCGCAGCGCCCCCGAGATCGGCGCATCGAGCGCGGCCAGCCAGGCCAGCGCGGGCGACTGTCCCGCGATCTCGCCCGCCGGGATATCCTCAAAGCGCACGCCGAATTCCGCTGCTGTCGCGCCGACCTGAGCGCTATAGTTGACCTCGATCGAGGTGGCGTATTCGCGCGCACCCAGGACCGTGACATTGCCGCGCAGCGTCATCTGATCGCCTTCGCGCGTCAGGCTCGCCTGCCCGCCATCGGCGGACCAGGCCCGCCCGGCGCGCGCATCCTCGTAGCGCAGGCTCAAATTTTCGGCCGTCACCTCGCGCAGGGAGGCCAATTGCGGCTGCGCCAGCAGCGCGCCAATCTGTTCGGTGACAGTGCCCTGAGCGGGTGCGCCGCCGCCCTCGACCTCGATCGACAACTCGCCGCTCTCACGCCGCCGCAGCAGGAGCCGCCCGCCCTCGAGCCGTATCGCCGAAGCGCGCACCTCGCCGCGCAGCAATGCTGCCCGCGACAGCCTGATCTGCAAGCCCGCGAGATCGGCGAGGCGGTGCCCGCTCGTGTCATCCAACGAGACGGTGCGCAGCTCTACCCTCGGGGCCATGTCGGGCCCGAGGCTGAGGCCCATCCCCTCGAAGCGCAGCACGTGGTTCGGCAGATCGCGGTTGATGCGTTGGCTCAGGTCGGACCGGACCCATCCGGGCACCTCGACCCCCGCCGCCAGTACGGCGACCACTCCCAGCGTGACCACGAGCACCAGAATCGAACACCCGAAGCAGAACTGGCCGACATGGTGCAAAGCCCGCCGCGCAGGAGATGCCCGGCGGGAACGACGCTCGCGCACCGGATCCGGCGCCGCTTCGGGCGGGCGGTCGTTTGGCCTGTCGGTTTCGCTCATCTTTTCCGGTCGGACGCTTTCTTTGCGTCCTGCTTCTGCCTCATCACTTTATTCTCGCCTGTCACGGGCTAATATGGAACTCACAATTTTCATCACAAGGAATGCCCATGTCCGACATATCGCAGCCCGCCCCCGATTTCACCCTGCCGCGCGATGGCGGCGACAGCGTGACACTCTCGGCCCTGCGCCCGCGCGCCGTGGTGCTGTTCTTCTATCCGCGCGATGACACATCCGGTTGCACCAAGGAAGCGGTCGGCTTTTCCGGCCTGCAGGTCGAGTTCGAGGCCGCAGGTTCCGTCGTCATGGGCATTTCCAAGGACAGCATTGCCAGCCACGAGAAATTCCGCGACAAGCACGGGCTGAGCGTGCCGCTCTTGTCGGATGCCGAAAACGAGGTCTGCGAGGCGTTCGGCGTCTGGACGGAAAAAAGCATGTATGGCAAGACATTCATGGGCATCGAACGCTCGACCTTCCTGATCGATGGCGAGGGTCGCATCGCGCGTGAATGGCGCAAGGTCAAGGTGCCCGGTCATGCCGAAGAGGTGCTCGACGCGGTGCGCGCATTGTGAGTGCCAAGACCCTTGCAGAGAAGGCCGTCGAGGTGCTGGGCACAGCCGACGGCCGCGCCAAGACCGCACTGTCGCGCGCGCATGCGGCCACGTGGTCTGCGGCGCGGGCGGCAGGCCGCGACATCCCGCTGGGCCAGGCCACACCGCCATTGCGCCCGGCGCGTCCCGACCGACCCGAATTGCTTGACCCGCGCGAGGTGCCGCGCCGCCGCCCCGGATCGGACAAGGGCCGCATCGCCATGCTGCACGCGGTGGCGCATATCGAACTGAACGCCGTCGATCTGCACTGGGACATCATCGCGCGATTCACCGACACGGCGATGCCCATGGGGTTCTATGATGACTGGGTGAAGTCGGCAGATGAGGAATCCAAGCATTTCAACCTGATCTGCGATTGCCTTGAGGAAATGGGCAGCCATTACGGCGCCCTGCCCGCGCATGCGGGCATGTGGCGCGCCGCCGAGGATACCGCCGATGACCTGATGGGCCGCCTTGCCGTGGTGCCGATGGTGCTCGAGGCGCGCGGCCTCGACGTGACACCCGGCATGATCGCGATCTTCGAGCGCGCGGGGGCCACGCGGGCGGTTGACGCGATGCGGGTGATCTATGCCGAGGAGGTGCATCACGTGGCCTATGGCTCCAAGTGGTTCCATTTCCTCTGCGGCCGCCACGATCTCGATCCCAAGCAGGTCTTTCACGACCGCGTGCGGCGTTATTTCCATGGCGCGCTGAAGCCCCCCTTCAACGAGGAAAAGCGCGCCGAAGCCGGATTGCCGCCGGATTTCTACTGGCCGCTGGCCGAGAGTGCCGCAACGCCCGGTTGAACCGCGCCGTCGAGCATAGGCGAATTTCCGCCCACTTGGCGGGAAACGGCCCAGATGACCCCTCTATTTGGTCAAATTTCTTGCCCAAACTCTGCCCGGTGGCTAAGCACTAGCCCAAGACGTCGGCCAACTGCCTCAAAGAACGTCGACTGGTGGAAGGACAACAAGGGACCAGACCGCGTGAGAACACGACTCGGCATCAAGCTTCATTCATTCCTCGAACGCTACTTTCCCGAAAGACGGGTCTTTCTGCGTTCCGATACCGACACACGCTTCATCCGACTTGGCCCGGCGACGCAGCTGATCGCATGCGGCGGTGCCGCGACCATCGTGGCCTGGTCGATCATCGCGACCTCGGTGCTGGTGATGGATTCGATCGGCGCGGGCAACTTCCGCGAACAGGCCAAACGCGAGCTTCAGACCTACGAAATGCGGCTCAATGCCCTTGCCGCCGAGCGCGACAAGCGCGCGCAGGAGACGCTCGCGGCGCAGGAACGCTTCAGTTTCGCGCTCGAACAGATTTCCGCGATGCAATCTGAGCTGCTGGCCTCCGAAACCCGGCGGCAGGAGCTGGAGACCGGCATTGAGGTCATCCAATCCACGCTGCGGCGCACGATGACCGAACGCGAGACCGCCGAGGCCGAGGCCGAGCGCCTTGCCGCACGGATCGAAGCGGGCGGTGAAATCGGCGATGACGAAAACGGCAACCCTGGCAGCGACAGCACGGTCGATTTCCTGTCCGCCGCTCTTGCCGATACCGCCGCGGCGCGCGACAAGACCATCGCCGATGCGCAGGAGGCGCTCGTCCGGGCCGACGAAATGGCCTATGAACTGCGTCTCTTGCAAGATCAGAACGACCAGATTTTCAGCCAGCTTGAAGACGCCATGGCGATCTCGGTCGAACCGCTCGACAAGATGTTCCGCGCCGCCGGCCTCAATACCGACCGGCTGCTCGACACGGTGCGCCGGGGCTATTCCGGTCAGGGCGGGCCGCTGATGCCCGCCTCCTTTTCGACGCGCGGCGAGACGCTTTCGCCGGACGCAGAGCGCGCCAATCGCATTCTCGGTCGCCTTGACGAGCTCAACCTGTACCGCCTTGCCGCCGAAAAGGCCCCCTTCGCCCTGCCCGTCAAGAGCGGGTTCCGCTTCACCTCGGGATTTGGCACGAGATGGGGGCGCCTGCATGCAGGAACCGATTTCGCAGCCCCGCACGGCACTCCGATCTTTGCGACCGCCGACGGCGTGGTCAGCCATGCCGGCTGGCTGGCGGGTTACGGTCGCCTTGTCAAGATCGAGCATGCCTTCGGGATCGAGACCCGCTATGCCCATATGTCGCGAATCCGCGTGCAGCCCGGTCAAAGGGTCTCGCGCGGGGACCGAATTGGTGATATGGGCAACACAGGACGGTCCACCGGCACCCATCTGCACTACGAAGTCCGCGTGGACGGCAAGGCCGTCAACCCCATGACCTATATCAAGGCAGCGAGAAATGTTTTCTAAGAGCAAGATCAACGAACCCGCGCAGAAGCCCGCCGAGAGCAAACCGGCCGCCCCCGAGAACCGTCTCGACAGCGCCCGCCCCGACAGCAGCGCGGGCGAGTTCAAGACCCAATCCGCCAAGGCGAAACCCCCCGCGTCGGTGCTCTCGTCCGACCTGCACATCACCGGCAATCTCAAGACCACCGGCGACATCCAGGTCGAGGGCACGATCGAGGGCGACATCCGGGCGCATCTTCTGACGATCGGAGAGGGTGCCACGATCAAGGGCGAGGTGATCGCCGATGACGTGGTGATCAACGGCCGGATCGTGGGCCGGGTGCGCGGCCTCAAGGTGCGCCTCACCTCCACCGCGCGGGTCGAGGGCGACATCATTCACAAGACCATCGCCATCGAAAGCGGCGCGCATTTCGAAGGCTCGGTGCAGCGTCAGGACGATCCGCTTTCTGGCAACAAATCCGCCGCCAAACCTGCACAGTCCCATGGCCAGCAGCCTGCCGCCAAACCGGCAGAGGCAACGGCTGCAGACGCCAAGCAGTCCTGATTTTCTGAAGATTTTGAAGGGTGCCCGGCCCCGGCCGTGGCACCTTTTTCATGCGCTTCGCCAGTGCAGGCGTTGCCCGAGTAGCGGCCCCGCACCCAACCCGGCGCCGACCCTGTCGTGATCGACTTCGCGATGCCGATAGCGCGCCCAGATGAAATGCCGGTGCCGTGCCTGCCAGTTGATTTTCACAGTAAGCTGCGAGGTCAGGTCAGATCCGGCCCCGAAGCCGCCAGCGCACCGGCCGACCGAAGCCGGGAACCACCCCGCTCCGCGAGATTTTCGACGCGGAACGGTCACCTGTTGCAACGAACCGGTCGTGCCGGAAAAACTTCGAGACGTAGAACGCGCTATCGAGATCCGCCCTCACATCCGACGGCCTCTCTTCGATATGCAGCGAGCCCCCGGAACCGCCGTGATGATCGTGCCCGCCCCGCAGCCGGGGCACGCGGCGTGCCGCGAAGACGCAGGCAGTGACGAAGCGCCCTTGCCTCGCAGCGCGTCCTTCACGACCGCATCCCCCTTCATCAACTGCTCGCGCGTGCACCGCAGCATCTTTGCCCGAGTGCTGCTTTTGCGCAAGACGGATGTAGACGCTCGCTCAGGAGACATCGCGTCGGCAACCTGGTCGGAACAGGCCGAGGACTGGCGCGACATCGCGGTAGAGGCGGCAACCGGAACGCACGGGATTGCCCCAAGCCCCGGATGTCACCCTCGACCGCGGCGGGCCTCGCGTCCGGCAGCGATAACATCCCTGGCCGCAACCCGGCTCAGCGTCGAGGTGCAGGATGTCCGGTATCGTCGCGCGGGTCGGATGCTCACTCGGCGTGCACTTCCGCGGCGAGACTGTATCCCGCACCATGAACCGTCCGGATCAGCGACTCTTCGTCGCTGGGTCGCACGATCTTCTTGCGCAGTCGCGCTACATGGGCGTCGATGGCGCGGTCCGTCACGGTAATGGCATGGCCGTAGATGGTCTGCATGATCTTGTCGCGGCTGACCACGTCGCCGGCATTTTCGGCCAGCACCTTGAGCAGATTGAACTCCATCCCCGTGAGCGCCACCTCGCGCGCGTCCGGCCCTGAAAGTTGCCGCCTGGGCAGATCGAGCACGAAGCCCATGAAGCGCAGGGTGCGGACCTCGGGCAGCGCCTCGTGGGTCGCCCCCATGGCCTTGGATCGGCGGAGCACGGAGCGCACCCTTGCCAGGAGTTCGCGCGGCTCGAACGGTTTGGAGACGTAATCATCCGCGCCCAATTCCAGACCGATGATCTTGTCGAACACATCCTCGCGTGCGGTCAGCAGGATGATCGGCAGCCGCGACGAGCGGCGCAGTTCGCGCGTCACCTCGAAGCCGTCGATATCGGGCAGGCCCACATCAAGCAGAACGAGATCATACTCGGCATGCTCCATCGCCAATCCCATGCGGGTGGCAGAGCCGACGCACTGCACGTCAAAGCCCTGCTTGGTCAGGAAACGGTCCAGAAAGCCCGTCATCTGACGGTCGTCATCGACGACAAGTATCCGCTCTGTCATTGAGGTGCATCCCCGCACAAGTTCTTGCCACGGTATGGCAATGGCGCGATTGTAGCGGAACTCGGAAAGGCCCGACATGACCTCGATCAAACGCACCTACAAGCTTGCGATGGCCGCTGCGCTGCTGGTGCTGGTCACGGTGGCAACCGGCCTTTACCTCGGCGCGCAGACACGCGCGCAATTCACCGATATCGCCGATAGCTGGACGGATTACGCCGAGGACCCCGAGAAGAAAGGCGTCTGGATCAGTTCGCTGCGTGGTTATCTTGGCTATGGCGGGATCATCCACAATTTCAAGAATTACGTCATTCGCAAGGATGACGCCTATCGCACCCGGATGATCGATCAATTGACGCAGTTCGATGCGGTCATGGCCAGCTACCTGTCCGAACCACTGCCGGGCGCCGAGCGCCGCGCGCTGGAAACCATCCGGGCCACCATCGAGGACTATCGCGCGCGCATCGAGATCGCGGATCGCGCCGTGGACGGGAATTGGCCCGCAGAGCGCACCGACCGGCTGGTCAGGGTCGACGATACCGAGGCGATCCTGGCGCTGCGCAATCTGGAAATGCTGTGGATGGACAGCCGGGCGCGCAGCACCGAGCGGATCATCGCGGCGGTGATGCGGGGCGAGACGCTGATCGGCTACGGATTTCTGGCGATGGTGCTGCTGGTGGCGGCGGCGCTGAGCATTGCGGTTTTGATCTTGCTCTTGATCCGCGACATGCGCGGGGCCAATATCCGCCTGACCGAAGAGCTTGAGCGCCGCCGTGCGCTGCAACGTTCCGAACAGCGGCTGGCGCAGGCGGTCGAGCAGAGCCCGGCCACAATCCTGATCACCGACACCCATGGCCGCATCCAATATGCCAACCGCCGGTTCGAAGAACTGTCGGGCTGGTCGCGCGACGAGATCACCGGGCGCACGCCCAAATTCCTGCAATCGGGTGAGGTGCCCGAAGAGACCTACGCCGATCTGCGCGCCACGCTGGAGCGTGGCGCGGTCTGGCGCGGCGTGCTGCGCAATCTCGACCGGGCGGGGCGCAGCTATTGGGTCGACAGCACCATCCTGCCACTGCGCGCCGAGGATGGCACCATCCACAGCTATCTCGGCATCGGCGAGGATATCACCGAAAAGCGTCAGGCGCGCGAGCAGGTGGCGCGGGCACAGAAGATCGAGGCGGTCGGCCTTTTGGCCGGTGGCATCGCGCATGATTTCAACAATATTCTGACCGCGATCCTCGGGGCGGCGCATCTGGCCTCTCTCGATGCCGCGGCGGGCAGCGACCTGGCCGAGGAGGTGGAACAGATCGACATCGCCGCACGACGGGCGCAGGCGCTGGTGCGTCAGCTTTTAGGATTTGCCCGGCGCGAACCGGGCACGCCCCAGCCCACCGACCTTTGCGGCGCGATTTCCGAGGTCAACCGCCTGATGCGCGCCGCCATCCCGCCGACGATCCGGATCGAGGGGGTGCGCGATTGCACGCCCGTCACCGTGCAGGCCGATCCGACCCATCTGCACCAGATCCTGATGAACCTGACCGCCAATGCAGCTGAGGCGATCGGTGATGCTACGGGGCATATCCGCATTTCTGCGCACGTCATGGATGTGCCGCCCGAGGGCCTGCCCACGCGGGCCGAGGGCTGGGTAGAACTTGTGGTCGAGGATGACGGGCCGGGAATGTCCGAGGACAGCGCCGCGCGCATCTTTGACGCCTTCTACACCACCAAGCCGCTGGGCAAGGGAACCGGGTTGGGCCTGTCGGTGGTGCAGGGGCTGGTGCAGGACATGGGTGGGCGGATCACGGTCGAGACGAGCCCGGGCAACGGCACGCTGTTCCGCCTTCTGTTGCCGGGAGCCGCGGCCGAGATGCGGCAAGAGGCCGCAATCCCCGTGCCCGAGCGCGGCCATGAAAGCCTGATGATCGTCGATGACCAGACCGAGGTGGCGGCAACCCTGCGTCGGGGTCTCATGCGGATGGGCTATCAGGTCGAGGCCTATACCTCGCCGCGCATCGCGCTGGAGCGGTTCGAGAAGGCCCCCTTGCGCCACAGCCTGCTGATCTCGGACGTGGTGATGCCCGAGATGAACGGCATCGAGATGGCCCGCGCGATGCGCGAGATGCGCCCCGACCTGCCGGTGATCCTGTGCACCGGGTTCAATCCCACGGGTGTCGCGCTGCCGGGCGGGCCGACCGAGGTTCTGGCCAAGCCGCTCGACCCGGTGGAGCTTGCGCGCCATGTGCGGCGCATGCTGGATACGCGCCGCGCCGCCTGATCGGGCCTCATCGCTCCGTCACATTTCGTCACAACTTTTCGCATTTCGTCACAGCGCCCGCAACAACCGTGCGGCTGCGCGTGGCTATGCTCCGGTCAAAGCCAGGAGCGGGCCAGCCCGATCCAAGCGGTCAACGCGCTCCGGCAGAACACCAGATCGGAGGATCAGATGACACGATCAACCAGACCAACGCGGAGACCGGCGCTGCTGGTCGGGATATCCGCCTTGGCAGTGAGCCTTGCCGCGCCCATGGCAAGCGCGGAGGAGGTCGCGCCGCTCGCCCCCCTGCCCGACGCGGCAGAGGTCAACACCGCGCGCGCAGAATTGGGCAAGAAGCTGTTTTTCGACGCCCGCATGTCGGGCGATACCGCGCTGTCCTGTGCGTCCTGTCATGACCCCGAACAGGGCTGGGGCGATGGTGAGGCGCTGTCGGACGGCTATGGCGACCTGCTCTATTTCCGCAACGCACCCGGCCTCTTCAACGTGGCCAACCGCAATTATTTCATGTGGGACGGGCGGCTTGACGGATCGGATCTCGGCACCGCGGTGCGCGACATGCTGACCGAGGCGCACACCATGCACATGGACAGCCGCCTTGCGCAGGAGCGCCTCAAGCAGGTGCCGCAATACATGGAGATGTTCGATGCGGCCTATGGCAACGAGCCCTATGGCGGGCGCATGTATGGCGCGATCGGCGAGTTCCTGAAGACCATCCGCACCGAGAACGCACCGTTTGACGCCTACCTGCGCGGGCAAGAGAATGCGATTTCCGACGCCGCCAAGCGCGGTCTGGCGCTATTCGAGGGCAAGGCGGGCTGTGCGTCGTGCCATTCGGGCGAAATGCTCTCGGATGGCGGTATGCACGCGACCGGCGTGCCGGATCACCCTGACCTTCTGGGCCTTGATCCCGAAAAGCTTGAGGAAACGGCGCAGCGCCAGATCACCATGTTGCGCCATTACGCCACTATGGGCACCCCCAATTACATGAACCTGCGCGAGGATGTGGGCCAGTATGTCGTGACCAAGGACGATGCCGATATCGGCAAGTTCACCACACCGTCGCTCTGGGATGTGGGGCAGACCGCACCCTATATGCATTCAGGTGTCTTCGATACGCTGGCCGAGGTGGTGGAATTCTATAACGCTGGCAATGGTCGCATGACGCCGCTGAAGCTGTCCGAGACAGAAAAAGCCGATCTGGTGGCCTTCCTTGAAAGCCTGACAGGCGACGAGCCATCTGTGACCGAACCCGAGCTCCCGGACTACGAGCTTCGTGACGTTGGCAAGAACTGAGGAGATGGTTCGATGAAAAAGACTTCAGCAATCTTGACGGTTGGCTCCGTCCTTGCAATGGCAAGTTTTGCCTTCTCGCAAGAAGGCGGCACGCTCCTCGAAACCTTGCCTGCGCCTCCGGTTCCTGCCGATAACCCGATGACGCCGGAGAAAGTTGCGTTGGGCGAAAAGCTGTTTTGGGACGGGCGGCTTTCGGGCAACGGCTCCATGCCCTGCTCGGCCTGCCACCTGCCCGATCTGGGCTGGGGCACCGGGGGTGCCATCAGTTTCGGCTATCCCGGCACGCAGCACTGGCGCAACAGCCAGACCATCCTCAACAGCGCCTATTACAACAAGCTTTTCTGGGAGGGCAGCGCCACGTCGCTTGAATCGCAGGCCAAGGGCGCGGCGGGCGGTGCCGTTGCTGGCAATGGTGACGGCTCGATGATGGAGATGCGCCTGCGCTTCGTTCCCGACTATGTCGCGGCCTTCAAAGAGGTGTTTGGCACCGAATGGCCGCAGGTCGCGCATGCCTGGGACGCCATCGCCGCGTATGAGCGCACCATCGTGACCGATGCCACCAAGGTGCCGTTTGACCGCTATCTCGCAGGTGATGCGGAGGCCATGAGCGACGCCGCAAAGCGTGGCATGGAGCTTTATAATGGAAAGGCGGGCTGTATTTCGTGCCACAACGGCGCGCTCGCCTCGGATCAGAAGTTCTATGACACCGGCGTGCCTGCTGCGGCGGAGTTCGAGCAGGATCCGGTTCATCAGATCACGCTACGCTGGGAGCTTTACCAGAAGGGCGTGCCCGAGGAGGTCTATCGCAAGGGCGATGACGATCTGGGGCTCTACCACGTCACCAAACGTCCGGGCGACAAGGGCAAGTTCCGCACGCCCTCCTTGCGAGAGCTGCGTTGGACCGAGCCTTACATGCACAATGGCGCGCTCTGGTCGCTGGAAGAGGTTGTCGATTTCTACGACGCGGGCGGCGGCGAGGGGCAGAGCGCCGGGCTGCAACCGCTGGGGCTGAATGAGGGCGAAAAGGCCGATCTCGTGGCCTTTCTCGAGGCGCTCTCGATGGACGAGCCGATGCTGGCCGAGCCGCCGGAACTGCCCGAAACCGCAACATGGTCGGAGTTTCTGAAATGACCCAAGTCACCAAGTCGAACCCGAAGGCGCATGACTGCACGTCCTTCAGCCGCCGCAATTTCCTGATCCTGGGCGGTGCGTCGATCACCGTGCTGGCTACCTATGGTGCAGGGGCCGAGGCGCAGGAACTCGTTTCCTCATCCTATGTGCGCACGGTTGTGGGCCGTCTTTCGGAGCTGGAGCCGGGCGTCGCCACGACCTTCTATTACCCCAATGATGACATCGAGAATGTCCTTGTCATGCTCGACGAGGCCGCCGGTGGCGGTGTGGGCGAGGGGCGCAACATCGTGGCCTTCAATACCATCTGCCCGCATCAGGGCGGCTATATGGGGGCCGCGGATTTCAAGCAGCCGCATTCGGTGCTGGGGCCGTGCCCGCTGCATTTGTCGACGTTTGATCTGACCAAGCACGGCATGCTGGTCTCGGGTCATGCGGTCGAAAGCCTGCCGCAGATCGTGCTTGAGATCGACGGCGACGACATTGTCGCGACCGGGGTGATGGGGCTGTTCTACGGCTACAGCCAGAACCCGACCGGCGCGTGAGAAAGGATAGAGACATGGCACAATCCACCGTCAAGAACCGCGAATTCGTCCCGCTTCCGCCGCCCGATGCGGAGATCCTTACCACTGCGTGCAGCTATTGCATCGTGGCCTGTTCCTACAAGGTCTACCGCTGGCCGGTGGGCCGCGAGGGCGGCACGCAGGCCGACCAGAACGCCTTTGGCGTGGATTTTCCCACCTTTGGCGCACCATGGGTCGCGCGCAGTCAGCACAATATCGGCATGCATGACGGCACGCCGCACCACTTTGTCGTCATCGCCGATGCCGATGCCGAGGCAGTCAACCCTGGCGGCAATTACTCGGTGCGCGGCGGCACGCTGGCGCAGAAGATCTACAACCCCGACACGCCGACCAAGGACCGCCTGAAATACCCGATGGTGCGCATCGGCGGCGTGCTCACACCGGTCAGCTGGGATCTGGTGACGGATGTGATGGCGGAAGTCTCGCAACACGTGCTCTCGAAATACGGCGAGCACGCCTGGGGGATGAAGACGTTTTCCTATGAGTATTTCGAGAACACCTATGCCATCCGCAAGCTGGTGGATCGTGCGATCGGCACGCCGGTCCATGCCTGGCACGACAAGCCGATGCGTGGGCCGGACGCGACCGGGCTCGATGATGCCGGGATCAACTCCTTTGCCGCCACCTACGAGGATTGGGGCAAATGCGATGTAGCGTTCCTGTCGGGCGTCGACCCCTATGAGACCAAGACGGTGCTCTTCACCGAATGGATGATGGGCGGCGAGAATCCGGGCAAGAAGATGATCTTTGTCACCCCGCACCGGACGATGGGTGTGGAATACGGGATCAAGAATGGCGGTCTCTGGCTGCCCGTCATCCCCGGCACCGACACCGCGCTGCATCTGGCCATCGCCAAGATCATTATCGACAACGGCTGGCAGGATCAGGCGTTCATCGACACGTGGGTGAACAACCGCTGGGAGCTTGAATCGGGCTACGGGCGCGGCACCCGCAACACCGGCTGGCAATGGCGCACCACATGGGGCCGCTGGCAATCGGACTGGGAGGATTTCCAGGAATTCATCGCCAACGAGCCCGCCGCTGTGCTCGAAGAGGCCGCGCGCATCACCGGTCTGCCCGCCGAGGATATCCAGCGCGCCGCCGAGATGATCGCCAAGCCGCGCGAGGATGGCAGCCGCCCGAAAACCTCCTTCATGCTGGAAAAGGGCAATTACTGGTCCAACAACTACATGAACACCGCCTCGCTCTCGACACTTGGCCTGATCTGCGGCGCGGGCAACCGCCCCGGCCAGGTGATCAGCCGTGGCGGCGGGCACCAGAGAGGCGGCATGAGCGCGGGCCCCGGCAAAGGCTGGCTCAGCCCCGAAAAGCACCCCGGACGCCGCAAGAAGCCGCTCAACGTCGATCGCTGGGTGATGGACGGCAAGGTGCGCTTCATGTGGACCATGGGCGTCACCTGGTTCCCGGCGATGCTGGCCAGTCAGGAACTGGCAAGCCGGGTGGCCGATCTCACGATGCGTAACGAGCACCAGCCGCGCTCGGTTGATCGTGATCACCTCGTCGAGGTGCTGAAGGCGCGCGTGGACAGTGGTGGCATGGTGCTGGTCGACAGCAACATCTACCCCGTGGAGCCGCTCAACACCCAATACGCCGATATCGTGCTGCCTGCGGCGGGTTGGGGCGAGGTGGATTTTGCCCGCTGCAATGCCGAGCGCCGCCTGCGCCTTTATGCCAAGTTCAACGACGCGCCGGGCGAGGCAAAACCCGACTGGTGGGCGATCGGCCAATTCGCGCAGAAGATGGGGCTCGAAGGGTTCGAGTGGGCCGAAAGCAACGATGTCTTTGAGGAGGCCGCGCGGTTCTCGCGCAATGGCGTGCTCAGCTACAACGTGCTGGTGAAGGAGGCGCAGAAAGAGGGCAAGAAGGGCCACGAGAAGCTGCGTGAACTGGGCACCACGGGCATTCAGACCCCGATCCGCATGGTGAATGGCGAGATGATCGGCACCGGACGCCTGCATGATCCCGCCAATGACTGGGGCGAGGTCGAGGGCGACACCAAGGACCAGAAATGGCTCTATGCCTTCGGCACCCATACCGGCAAGGCCAACATCCTCAAGACGCCGTGGGTGAACGACAGTTGGTCGGATTTCTACGAGGCGATCAAGCCACGCGCCGAGAAGGGCGAGATCTGGATCACCAATGGCCGTGTGAACGAGGTCTGGCAGTCGGGCTTTGACGATCTGCGCAAGCCCTATCTGGCGAAACGCTGGCCCTGGCCGCATATCGTGATCCACCCCGATGATGCCGCGCCGCATGGCATCGAATCGGGCGATCTGGTCGAGGGGTTCAACGACACCGTCTATGTCCAGTCGGGCGAGCCCATCGGCGTCAAGGAAGACGATCTGAGCTTCACCAAGCTGATGGAGAACGGCCATATCAAGACCACCACCGGGCAGTTCGTCGCCGTCGCCATCGTCTCGGACGAGATGCGCCCCGGCGTGGCCCAGGCGGCGTTCAACTATCCCGGCTCGATGGCCAACTCGGTGTGCCACGCGGTGCCCGATCCGGTCACCGGCAACTACCGCTACAAGCTGGGCCGTGGTGTTCTGCGCAAGGTGGGCGAGAGCGCCTACAAGGACAATTTCCTCGAAATGTCGCTCAAACCGCGTCCCATCGCCTGAGCGTCTGCCTGCCGCCGGGGCGCGCCCGGCGGCAGGGCCTTTGCACAAGGAACACGACCATGCAAATTGCCTTCATCCATGCCAGATCGCGCGGCGGGGCCGACGACACGCTGCGCAGTGTCGCCGCCACGTTGCGGTCAGAGGGGCACCGCCTCGCGGGCGTGATGCCGGAGCCCTGCACCGCGCCGGACCGCCACGCCTGCGACATGGACCTCATCGACCTTGCCTCGGGTGCGCGGCTTAATATCAGCCAGAAACTGGGGCAGCACTCCACCGGGTGCCGTCTGGATGGCGCGGCCATCGAGGCGGCGGCGATGGTGGTCGCGAACGGGCTTGGCGCTGCCAGGCTTGCCCCCGACCTGATGATGCTCAACCGTTTTGGCAAGCAGGAGGCGACGGGCCACGGCTTTCATCCGGTGATCGTCTCTGCGCTGGAGCGCGCCGTGCCGGTGCTCTTGGGGGTCAACGACCTCAACCGCCCGGCATTCGAGACATTCGCGGCGGGCCTGGCCGTGGAACTGCCCGAGGACCCCGATGTGGTGCTGGTCTGGATCGCAAGGCACTTGCGCCAGCACGCCGCCTGAGGTGGCACCGCGACCGCGCCGATGGCGGCGCGTATCGAACGCTTGAGCCGTGGAAGTTCGACCTGACCGAGCAAGTCGATTGAACCGTGCCGCCGCAGGAACCGCTCAGCGATCTTGCTGGACCTGCCAAGAACGTCCGTCAGGTCACTGATACATGTATCTAAAACATTAAAAATTTCACAGGCGGGACTAGGCTCGGACCGGTCGTTCCTGCGCGTCTGCAGTCTGTCCGAAATGGGGTGTATGACACTCCGGCCTCGCCGTTCCCCGTCAAAGACCTCGCGGGAATTCCCGGTCAAAAAAGCAAATGGTGCTGCTGGGGAGGATTGAACTCCCGACCTCACCCTTACCAAGGGTGCGCTCTACCACTGAGCTACAGCAGCACGTGGCGCGCTGATTAGACGCTAATGCCCCCTCGCGCAAGGGGTAACTGGACGGTTTTTCACCGCTCCTGTAAGAGAGATCGCATGAACAGGAAAACCACACCGGACAAGCCCGCAAAAAAGGGGCAGAGCCGCGAGGACAGGCTCAAATCGGCGTTGAAGGCCAATCTCGCGCGGCGTAAGGCGCAGATGCGGGCGCGTGATACACAAGAGGCAGGCAAGCCGCCAAGCGGCGACAAGGACAAAGGGTAGAGCAGATGGATTCGATCGTCGTCACGGGCAATGGCCCTCTCAAGGGACAGATCCCGATCGCGGGGGCCAAGAACGCCTGCCTCACGCTGATGCCCGCCACGCTGCTCAGCGAGGAGCCGCTGACCCTGACCAACGCGCCGCGCCTGTCGGACATCAAGACGATGAGCACGCTGTTGCAATCGCTCGGGGCCGAGGTCACGCAGATGCAGGGCGGCAAGGTGCTGGCGCTGTCGTCGCACGCGCTCGACAATCACGTGGCCGACTATGACATCGTGCGCAAGATGCGCGCCTCGATCCTGGTCCTTGGCCCGATGCTGGCGCGCGACGGGCACGCGGTCGTGTCGCTGCCCGGCGGCTGTGCCATCGGCGCGCGGCCCGTCGATCTTCATCTCAAGGCGCTGGAGGCCATGGGCGCCGAGTTGGACCTGCGCGAGGGCTATGTCCATGCCAAGGCGCCTGGCGGGCTGAAGGGCGGCACGTTCGAATTTCCCATCGTCTCGGTCGGGGCCACGGAAAACGCGCTGATGGCGGCGACACTGGCCAAGGGCACGACCGTGCTGAAGAACGCCGCGCGCGAGCCCGAGATCGTGGATCTGGCACACTGCCTGCGCCGCATGGGCGCGCAGATCGAGGGTGAGGGCACCTCGACGATCACCATTCAGGGGGTCGACCGTTTGGGCGGGGCGACGCATCCGGTGGTGCCCGACCGGATCGAACTGGGCACCTATATGCTGGCGCCCGCAATCTGCGGTGGCGAGGTCGAATGCCTCGGCGGGCGGATCGACCTCGTGCAGGCGTTCTGCGAGCGGCTCGATGCCGCCGGTGTCTCGGTCGAGGAAACCGAGAGCGGCCTCAAGGTCAGCCGTCAGAATGGCCGCGTGCGGGCCGTTGACGTGATCACCGAACCCTTCCCCGGCTTTCCCACCGACCTGCAGGCGCAGATGATGGCGCTGATGTGCACCGCCGAGGGCACCTCGGTACTGGAGGAACGGATTTTCGAGAACCGCTTCATGCATGCGCCGGAACTGATGCGCATGGGGGCGCGTATAGACGTGCAGGGCGGCACCGCGACGGTCACCGGCGTCGAGCATCTTAAGGGCGCGCCGGTGATGGCGACCGACCTGCGCGCCAGCGTTTCGCTGATCCTCGCCGGATTGGCGGCCGAGGGCGAAACGGTGGTCAACCGGGTCTATCATCTCGATCGCGGGTATGAGAGCGTCGAGGAGAAACTCGGCAATGTCGGGGCGAAGATCGAAAGGATCAGCGGCCAATGACCGAAGACGCCAAATTCGAAGACGGGCGCGAGACACCGCTCAATCTGGGTGCGTTCGATGTCGATGATCTGCAGGTGATCTCCAGCCTCGCGCAGGATGCGGTCTTTCCGATCACCGAAATGACATGGCGCGCGGGAGAGCGGCGCTTTGGCCTGCTGCTCAACCGCTTCCGCTGGGAGGATCAGGGCCGCGAGCGGCACGCGCCCGAGCGGGTGCAATCGGTGCTGGTGGTCGAGAACGTGCTGCGCGTCGCGAGCCAGGGCATCGACCGGAATGACGCGGATACCATCCTGTCGCTGCTGTCGGTGAGTTTCGAGCCGACCGGTGACGGCGCGGGCCATCTGCTGCTGACGCTGGCCGGTGACGGCGCGATCCGGCTCGAAATCGAGGCGCTCGAGGTCACGCTCAAGGACGTCACGCGACCCTACCGCGCGCCGTCGGGCAAGGAGCCCCGCCACTACGCCTGATACCTTCGGCAGACGAAGGGAATTGAGTATTTTTGCCATAAAGAAACCCCGGGCTTGAGACACACTCACCTCCCCGCTATCTGCCTTGCCGAAAGGACCCGCCATGCCCATCACGCTCGACGCCACAGCGCCCGATTTCGAGGCGCGGTTCACCGCCCTTCTGAGCATGAAGCGCGAGGACAGCCCGGACGTGGATGACACCGTCGCCGCCATCATCAAGGACGTGCGCGCGCGCGGCGATGCGGCGGTGATCGAGCTGACCGCGAAGTTCGACCGGATGGAGCTGACGCCGGAGACCCTGCGTTTTTCGCCCGAAGAGCTGGCCGACCTCGTTGCGCAGGTGCCGCAGGCCGAACGCGAGGCATTGGAGCTCGCCGCCGCCCGCATCCGGGACTATCACGAACGGCAACTGCCCAAGGATGCGAGCTGGACCGAGGAAAGCGGCGCGGTGCTCGGCTGGCGGTGGACGCCCGTGGGCGCGGCGGGGCTTTATGTGCCGGGCGGCCTTGCCTCCTACCCGTCCTCCGTGCTGATGAACGCGATCCCGGCCAAGGTGGCGGGGGTGGAGCGGCTGGCCATCGTGGTCCCCACCCCGGACGGAAAGGCCAATCCGCTGGTGCTGCTGGCCGCGCAGATCGCGGGCGTGGACGAGATCTATCGCATCGGCGGCGCGCAGGCGGTGGCGGCGCTGGCCTATGGTACCGAGAGCATCGCGCCGGTGGACAAGATCACCGGGCCGGGCAATGCCTTTGTCGCGGCGGCCAAGCGGCGGGTGTTCGGCAAGGTGGGCATCGACATGATCGCGGGGCCGTCGGAGATCCTGGTGATCGCCGACAAGGGGCAGAATGCAGACTGGATCGCGCTCGACATGCTGAGCCAGGCGGAACATGACGAAAGCGCGCAGGCGATCCTGATCACCGACGATGCGGGGCTGGCGCGCGACGTGGGTGTGGCCATCGAACGCCATCTGCAAACGCTGGAGCGTCGCGCCATCGCGGGCGCAAGCTGGCGAGATTATGGCGCGATCATCACGGTGCCCGACCTCGCCACCGCAGCCACGCTCAGCAACCGCATCGCGCCCGAGCATCTGGAGCTTTGCGTAAGCGATCCCGACGCACTGTCTAAGGACATAACCCATGCCGGCGCGATCTTTCTCGGGGCCTGGACGCCCGAGGCCATTGGCGACTACGTGGGCGGGCCCAATCACGTGCTGCCCACGGCACGCTCGGCGCGGTTCTCGTCGGGCCTGTCGGTGATGGATTTCCTCAAGCGGACGACACTGGCCAAGATGACACCCGAAGCCCTGCGCGCCATCGGGCCCGCCGCCGAGACGCTGGCCCGCTCCGAAAGCCTTGAGGCGCACGGATTGTCGGTGCGTGCACGGCTCGATCATCTCAACGGCTAGACCGGGGCGGCGGTTTGGTGCTTACGGGGTCGAAACAGCCCCTTTCGCCCATGCAAGGCGCCAACTATAAGGGCATTTGGTCCCCGACCTCCCGAGTCGCGGGCAAATCTTCATTGGGGCGACAGGACACAGACCTAAATGGCAATTTTTGACAGAATTCCCAGTCTCTTTTCATCGGACATGGCGATCGACCTGGGAACGGCGAATACGCTGGTCTATGTCAAGGGACGCGGTATCGTCCTGTCGGAACCCTCGGTGGTGGCCTATCACATCAAGGACGGCGTCAAGAAGGTGCTCGCCGTGGGCGAGGATGCCAAGCTGATGCTGGGCCGCACGCCGGGCAGCATCGAGGCCATCCGCCCGATGCGCGAGGGCGTGATCGCGGATTTCGACACCGCAGAGGCGATGATCAAGCATTTCATCCGCAAGGTTCACAAGCGCTCGACCTTCTCCAAACCCAAGATCATCGTCTGCGTGCCGCATGGCGCGACCCCGGTCGAGAAACGCGCCATTCGCCAGTCGGTGCTCTCGGCGGGTGCCCGCCGCGCCGGCCTGATCGCCGAGCCGATTGCGGCGGCGATCGGCGCGGGCATGCCGATCACCGATCCGACCGGCAACATGGTGGTCGATATCGGCGGCGGCACCACCGAGGTGGCGGTGTTGTCGCTGGGTGATATCGTCTACGCCCGCTCGGTCCGGGTGGGCGGCGACCGGATGGACGAGGCGATCATCAACTATCTGCGCCGTCAGCAGAACCTGCTGGTCGGCGAGGCCACGGCAGAACGGATCAAGACCTCGATCGGCACCGCGCGGATGCCCGATGACGGGCGCGGCACGTCCATTCAGGTGCGCGGTCGCGACCTGCTCAACGGGGTGCCGAAAGAGACCGAAATCAGCCAGGCGCAAGTCGCCGAGGCGCTCGCCGAACCGGTGCAGCAGATCTGCGAGGCGGTGATGACGGCGCTGGAGGCGACGCCACCCGACCTTGCCGCCGATATCGTAGACCGGGGCGTGATGCTGACGGGTGGCGGGGCGCTGCTGGGCGATCTCGATCTGGCACTGCGCGAACAGACCGGGCTGGCGGTGTCCATCGCCGATGACAGCCTCAACTGCGTGGCCCTGGGAACGGGCAAGGCGCTCGAATTCGAGAAACAGCTGCGCCACGCGATTGACTACGACAGCTAACCCGCCCACCTTTTAGAGCAAAAGGGGGATACCGTGGCCAGGGATCGCGGACAGAGCGAAGACTATAGCGGCCCGCTCAAGCGTCTGCTTTTGGGCGTGATCCTGCTGTGCCTGCTCGGTCTGTTCCTGGTGTGGCGCATCGACAGCCCGCGCGTGGAGCGTTTCCGCGCGCAGGTGGTGGACCGGGTCGTGCCCTCCTTCGACTGGGCGATGGCCCCGGTCACGGGCGCGGTCAACATCCTGCGCGATTTCCAGAGCTATCAGCGCATGTACCAGCAAAACCAGGACCTGCGCCGCGAATTGCAACAGATGAAGGCTTGGAAAGAAGCGGCGCTGCAACTTGAGCAGGAAAACGCGCGCCTGCTCGATCTCAACAATGTCCAGCTTGATCCGCGACTGACCTACGTCACTGGCGTGGTGATGGCCGATAGCGGCTCTCCGTTCCGGCAATCGGTACTGATCAACGTGGGCTCCCGCGACGGGATCATGGATGGCTGGGCCGCGATGGACGGGCTGGGCCTGGTCGGGCGCATCTCGGGCGTGGGGCGCAATACGGCGCGCGTGATCCTGGTCACCGATACGTCAAGCCGCATCCCCGTGACGCTCCAGCCCTCGGGGCAACGCGCGCTGATCATCGGCGACAACTCCATCGCACCGCTGGTGGATTTGATCGAAACCCCCGATCAGGTGCGCCCCGGCGACCGGGTGCTGACCTCGGGCGACGGCGGGGTCTTTCCCGCCGGTCTGCTGGTCGGGCAACTGGCCGAAGATCCGGGCGGGCGCATGCGGGTGCGCATCGCCGCCGATTACGAGCGGCTGGAATTCCTGCGCGTGCTGCGCAGCTATGCGACCGAAGAGATCGAGACGCCCGGCGATCTGATCGCGCCGTCCTCCCTGCCCGGCACGGCACCGCTCGATCCGGCCATCGCGGCGGAGGCGAGCAATGGCTGATGCGCTGCTGCCCCGGATCTGGCTTATGCGCGCGCTCTATCTTGGGCTGAGCCTTCTGTTGATCTTCGTGCATCTGCTGCCGCTCGACATGATGCCGCCGGGCTGGGCCGGGCCGAACCTGTTTCTGGCGCTGACCTTCGCCTGGGCGGTGCGGCGGCCCGATTACGTGCCATTGCTGCTGGTGGCGCTCGTCGCGCTCGGGATGGATCTGCTGTTGCAGCGCCCGCCGGGGCTCTGGGCCGCGATCACCGTGCTCGGGCTCGAGACGCTGCGCAACCGCGCCGCGTCGCTACGCGACCTGACCTTTGCCGCCGAATGGGCCGCCGTCAGCAGCACGCTGGTCATCATGACGCTGGCCTACCGGATCATCCTCACCGTCCTGATGGTGGATCAGGCGCCGCTCGGGCTGAGCCTGCTGCAATTGCTGGCCACGCTGCTGGTCTATCCGCTGGTGGCGCTGCTGTCACATGGCCTGCTTGGCGTGCGCAAGCGCGCACCGGGCGATTTCGATCCCGCGACGGGGCGCGCATGAGACGCCCGACCCGCGATACCGCCGAGAGCCAGCGCCGCATCACCCGGCGCGGGCTGATTGTGGGCGGCCTGCAGGTTGGGGTGATGGGCGCGCTTGCGTTCCGCATGCGGCACCTGCAACTGGACCAGGCCGATCAATTCCGCCTGCTGGCCGATGAGAACCGGATCAACATCCAGCTTTTACCGCCGGCGCGCGGCCGCATCTTCGACCGCACCGGCCAGATCATCGCCGAGAATGTGCCGTCCTACAGGATCACCATGATCCGCGAACAGGCGGGCGACGTGGACGCGGTGATCGCGCGGCTCGCGCGCCTCGTGGACCTGGACCCGGGCGAGTTGGAAAAGGCGCGGCGCGACCTGCGCGACCTGCGCGGCGACACGCCGGTGACGCTGGCCGATCGGGTCAGTTGGGAGGCGATCAGCCGGGTGGCGGTCAACGCCCCCGCCCTGCCGGGCGTCCTCCCCGAGGTGGGTCTGTCGCGACGCTATCCGCTACGGGACGACTACGCGCATGTGGTGGGCTATGTGGGCGCGGTCAGCGACAGGGATCTCGAACGGATCGAGGCCCCCGAGGCGTTGCTGCGCCTGCCCCGCTTTCAGATCGGCAAGATCGGGCTGGAGGCCAAGCGCGAGGATCTGCTGCGCGGCACCGCCGGCAGCCGCCGGGTCGAGGTGAACGCCGCCGGGCGCATCATGCGCGAGCTTGACCGCCAGGAAGGTCAGCCCGGCGCCGATATCCAGATCACCCTCGACAACGAGTTGCAAGGCTACACCCATGCCCGGCTCAAGGGCGAAAGCGCGGCGGCGGTGGTGATCGACTGCGAGACCGGCGATCTGCTGGTCAGCGCGTCCTCGCCCAGCTACGACCCCAACCTCTTCGTGCGCGGGATATCCGTCGCCAATTACCGCGCGCTGCTGGAGAATCCCTACCGTCCCCTGCCCAACAAGGCGGTGCAGGGCATTTATCCGCCCGGTTCCACCTTCAAGATGGTGACCGCGCTCGCCGCGCTCGAAGATGGGCAGATCGACCTCAACGAAACGGTCTATTGCCCCGGCCACAAGGACGTCAGCGGCCGCCGCTTTCACTGCTGGAAACGCGGCGGGCATGGCAATGTGGATTTCCATCGCTCGCTGCGCGAAAGCTGCGACGTCTATTATTACGAACTGGCCCTGCGCACCGGGATCGAGAGGATTTCCGCAATGGCCAACCGCCTCGGGCTTGGCGTGCAATTCGATCTGCCGCTGACCTCGGTGGCGCAGGGTCTGACCCCGACGCGGGAATGGAAACTGGCCAATCGCGGCGAGCCCTGGGTGGTGGGCGACAGCATCAACGCCTCGATCGGTCAGGGCTTCGTGCTGGCCTCGCCGATGCAACTGGCGGTGATGACGGCGCGGTTGGCGACCTCGCGGCAGGTCACGCCCCGCCTGGTGAAATCCATCGACGGGGTCGAGCAGCCCTCGGGCCATGGCGAGGATCTCGGCCTTAACGAAAACCACCTGCGCGAGGTCCGCCGCGCCATGTTTGCGGTCACCAACAGCAATCGTGGCACCGCCTATCGCAGCCGCATCGTCGAGGACGCGCTGCGCATGGCCGGCAAGACCGGCACCAGCCAGGTGCGCAACATCTCCTCGGGCGAGCGGGCGACCGGCGTGCTGAGCAACAACGCCCTGCCGCGCGAACAGCGCGATCACGCGCTGTTCGTGAACTATGCCCCGCACGACGCGCCGAAATATGCCGTGGCGGTGGTCGTCGAACACGGTGGCGGCGGCTCGACGGCGGCGGCCCCGATTGCCCGCGACATCACGCTACAGGCACTCTATGGCGGCGACCCCCCGCTCGAGGCCTATCCCACAGCCGACCGCCCGCGCATCCGCACGCAGCAGGACGAATTGCGCCAGCAACGTCGGCGCCCCGAAACCGATGAGAAAGATCGCGCATGAGCTATCTCGAACATACGGTCAAGACCACGCCGAGCGGGCCACGCAAGATCCTCTATCTCAGCTGGCCGCTGGTGATCCTGCTGATGGCGGTGGCCTCGGTCGGTTTCCTGATGCTCTATTCGGTCGCGGGCGGTTCGCTCTCGACCTGGGCCGAACCGCAGATGAAGCGCTTTGCCCTCGGGCTCGTGGTGATGCTGGTAGTGGCGCTGATACCGATCTGGTTCTGGCGCAACGTCTCGCTGGTGGCCTATCTGATCTCGCTGGCGCTGCTGGTCGCGGTGGCGCTGATCGGGATCGAGGGCAAGGGCGCGCAACGCTGGCTCGATCTTGGGTTCATGCGCCTGCAACCCTCGGAACTGATGAAGATCACGCTGATCATGGTGCTGGCGGCCTATTACGACTGGCTGCCGATGTCGCGCGTCTCGCGCCCCGTCTGGGTGCTGCTGCCGGTAGCGGTGATCCTCACGCCGGTGGCGCTGGTGCTGCGCCAGCCTGATCTTGGAACCTCGATCCTTCTTCTGGCGGCGGGCGGAGTGATGATGTTCGTCGCAGGCGTGCATTGGGCCTATTTCGCGACCGTGATCCTCGCGGCAGTGGGGTTGATCTTTGCGGTCTTCCAGAGCCGAGGCACCGACTGGCAAATGCTGGAAAACTACCAGTATCGCCGCATCGACACTTTCCTAAACCCGGAGAACGATCCGCTTGGCGCAGGCTATCACATCACCCAGTCCAAGATCGCCCTTGGCTCGGGCGGCTGGACCGGGCGCGGCTTCATGCAAGGCACGCAATCGCGGCTCAATTTCCTGCCCGAAAAGCACACCGATTTCATTTTCGTCACCCTGGCCGAGGAATTCGGCTTTATCGGCGCGGTCTCGATCCTGGGGCTCTATGCGCTGATCCTGATCTTCTGCATCGCCGCGGCACTGGCCAACAAGGACCGGTTTTCCTCGCTGCTGATCCTTGGTATAGCGATGACGTTCTTCCTGTTCTTCGCCGTCAACATGGCGATGGTGACAGGGCTGATGCCGGTGGTGGGCGTGCCGCTGCCGCTGGTGAGCTATGGCGGTTCGGCCATGCTGGTCCTGATGATCGGCTTCGGCCTTGTCCAGAGCGCGAATGTCCACAGACCAAGGTGATCCATGCCCGTCAACGTCCTCTTTGCCGCGCGCCCCGACCACTGGCGCATCTACGAAACCCCGCTCAAGAAAGCGCTCGCGGATCGCGGGGTCGAGGCTAATCTCTCTCCCGATCTCGCCCCCGAGGAGGTGGATTACATCGTCTATTCTCCCAACAGCACAGTACAGGATTTCACCCCCTACACCCGCGCCAAGGCGGTGCTCAATCTCTGGGCCGGGGTCGAGAATATCGTCGACAACCCGACCCTGCGCATTCCATTGGCGCGGATGGTCGACCACGGGCTGACGCAGGGCATGGTCGAATGGGTCACGGGTCATGTGCTGCGCCATCATCTGGGCATGGACCGGCACATCCTCGGGCAGGACGGGGAATGGCGCGCGGAGGCGCCGCCGCTGGCCAGCGACCGGCGGGTCACCGTGCTGGGTCTGGGCGCCTTGGGAGAGGCCTGCGCGCGGATGCTGGTGCGCCTCGGCTTTGCCGTCACCGGCTGGAGCCGCAGGCCCAAGGACATCCCCGGCGTCAGCTGCCTGTCGGGCGACGCCGGGCTGCAGGCGGCGCTCAACGCCGCCGATATCCTCGTGCTGCTGCTACCGCTGACCGATGAGACCGAGAACCTGCTGAACGCCGACACCCTTGCGCGCCTGCCCGAGGGTGCCATGATCGTGAACCCCGGGCGCGGTCCGCTGATCGACGATGACGCGCTGATTGCCGCGCTGGACCGGGGCCATGTCGCCCATGCCACGCTCGATGTCTTCCGGGTCGAGCCGCTGCCCGCCGATCACCCGTTCTGGGCGCATCCCAAGGTCACCGTCACCCCGCATATCGCCTCGGAAACCCGGCCCGAGACGGCAGCGGAGGTGATCGCCGAGAATGTCCGCCGGGGCGAGAGCGGCGAGCCGTTCCTGCATCTCGTCGACCGCGAACGCGGCTACTGAGGCGCGCACGCCCCCGTCATCCTCGGGCGAGACGCGCGGATCTCTACCATCCCGCAAGATCCCCGCCTGCGCCGGACTGATGCCCCGCATGGCTCAGCTACCGCAACTTCGGCGGGCGGTCCGGATCCGATCCGGGGGCCGCAGGTGGCTCCACCACCGGCGGTTCCGGCAGGTCGAACCGCAGCCCGCAGCGTGCTAACCGCGCCGCCGCCGGGTCGGAGGCGTCAAAGAACACCACGTCGAGCGACGTCGCCTCGAGCCCGGAAAAGACCAGCACCTCCGACACCGCCCGCGCCAATGCGCCTTGCGCCTCCGGCACGGCCCCGACAAAACCCAGCATATGCCCCCGCGCGCCGCTCTCATAGGTCACGCCCACCAGATAGGCCATGCGTGCCTGCCCCGTCATGCTCGCCAGCCGCGCGTCGAGCGCGGTCAGCATCGCCTCCGGCAATCCCTTGGGCGCGCTGAACTCCTGCGCCCGCGCCTCGACCTCCGAGGGCCCCTCCGAGAGTGTCTCGGCCAGCCAGTCCACCGCCTCGGGCGGAAGCAGGATCGCCGACGGGGCCACGTCGAGATTGAGGCCAAGCCCCACCCCCTGCCCGGCCAGCATGGCCGTGATGCTGCGCCCGCTCAGCGCGGCATAGGGCACCGGGCGGCCTGCAAAAAGCGCGAGCCGGTCCTCGCGGTCGAACACAAGGACAAAGGAATTCTCTGGCAATTCAAACACTTCGGGATCGAGCACCTCGCCCTCCGGCTCGGATTTCAGAAGCAGGCAAAGCTCGCTCGCGGCCAGTGTCTCGTAGAACCGCAGGCGCGCGCCCGCATCCTCGGGGGCCGCCTCCATCGCGGCATGGGCTGCATCGAGGCGGGTCGCATCAGTCATGGAGAACCTTCTGAACTTGCGCGCGTAATTCGGGCAGCACCTCGGCCTCGAACCACGGATTTTTCTTCAGCCAAGCGGTATTGCGCCACGACGGATGCGGCAAGGCGAAAAGCCGCGGTGCATGGTCGCGCCAGGCCTTCACGGTTTCGGTCACGCCGGTCTTGACGCCCAAGTGGTATTTCTGGGCATAACCGCCCACGACCACGATCAGTTCCACCTTTTCAAGCGCTTGCATCACCCGGTCATGCCAGGTGAGGCCACAGATGCGCGGCGGCGGCAGGTCCGACCCCTTGGCGTCATAGCCCGGAAAGCAGAACGCCATCGGCACGATGGCGACGCGCGATGTGTCGTAGAACTCGGCCGCGCTCAGCCCCAGCCAGTCGCGCAGCCGGTCACCTGACGGATCGTCGAAAGGCTTGCCTGACTTGTGCACCAGCTTCCCAGGCGCCTGTCCGGCGATCAGCATCCGCGCGGAGGGTTGAAACCACACCACCGGGCGCGGCGCGTGGGCGGTGTGGGTGGCGGCGAACCGCTCGGCGCAAAGCCGACAGGCACGGATATCGGCGACAAGATCGCTCACGCAAGCACCACGCCCGCCTCCCGCATGCCCGCAAGTGCCGCGGCGAGCGAGCCGTCAAGGTCAATGCCGCGCACCAGATCCTGCTGCACCGTCACCCGGTAGCCGAGCCGAGCCGCATCCACTGCAGAAAAGTTGACGCAGAAATCGGTGGCCAGCCCCACCATTGTCAGATCGTCGATGCCGCGCGTCTGCAGATAGCCGTGCAGCCCGGTGGCGGTGGTGTGATCATTCTCGAAGAACGCCGAATAGCTGTCGATTGCAGGATTATACCCCTTGCGGATGATCAGATCGGCGCGGTCGGTATCCAGCCCCTCGTGAAACGCCGCCCCTTGGCTGCCCTGAACGCAATGATCCGGCCAGAGCACCTGCGGCCCGTAGGGCATGTCCACCATGTCAAAGGGGGCCTTGCCGTCATGCGACGAGGCGAAGGAGGAATGCCCCGCCGGGTGCCAGTCCTGCGTCAGGATCACCGCCGGGAACTGCGCCATCAGCGCATTGATGCCGGGCACGATACGGTCACCTTCGGGCACGGCGAGCGCGCCGCCGGGGCAGAAATCATACTGCATGTCGATCACGATCAGAGCGGATGTCATTGGCATGGTCTCCTTTTGCCCCATAGGGGTAGGTGCGCAGATGCGGCGCGTCAATGGCGGCGCGATGTCCTCTTGCGAGCCACGCAAGAGAGGCGTAAATCGCGCGCCATGTACAGGATCGCCGCACTCTACCACTTCACCCGGTTTGATGACCCCGCCACCCTTCAAGGCCCGCTTCAGGCGCTATGCGAGGCCGAGCGCATCAGCGGCTCGCTGCTGCTGGCGCGCGAGGGGATCAATGGCACGATTGCCGGGCCGCAGGCGGGCATCGCGAGGGTTCTGGCGCATATCCGCGCCCTGCCCGGCTGCGCGGATCTGGAGTGGAAGGACAGCCAGAGCGCCGGACAGCCGTTTCGCAGGATGAAGGTGCGGCTCAAGAAAGAGATCGTCACCATGGGCCAGCCCGATGTCGATCCGCGCGCCAAGGTGGGGCATTATGTCGAGCCCTCTGAGTGGAATGCCCTGATCCAGAGCCCGGATGTCGCAGTGATCGACACCCGCAACGATTACGAGGTCGCCATCGGCACGTTTGAGGGCGCGGTCGATCCCGAAACCCCCACCTTTCGCGACTTCCCGGCGTGGTGGGAGGCAAACAAGCACCGTTTCCACAACAAACGGATCGCGATGTTCTGCACCGGCGGCATCCGCTGCGAGAAATCCACCAATTACCTGTTGGGGCAAGGGGTGGAGGAGGTCTATCACCTCAAGGGCGGCATCTTGAAATATCTCGAAGAGGTGCCCGAGGATCAAAGCACCTGGCAGGGCGAGTGTTTCGTCTTCGATGGCCGGGTCTCGGTGGGCCACGGGTTGCGGACAGGCCCGCACCGTCTGTGCCATGCCTGCCGCCGCCCGATCCTGCCCGAGGACATGCGCCACCCCGACTATGAGGAGGGCGTCGCCTGCCACCTCTGCGCGCAGGAAACATCGGAGGCCGACAAGGCGCGGTTTCGCGAGCGCCAGAAGCAGATGGCATTGGCCGAGGCCCGCGGTGAACGGCATATCAAGATCGTTCACGAAGAGTGACCTGATTTGAGTATTTGGACCATAAAGAAACGGGATCGGCTTCTTTATGGCAAAAATACTCATATAACGCCGCTCAGGCCGGGACCGCGCTCCGCGGCCTTGTGCGCAGCAGGATCAGCACCATGATCCCGATATTGAGGCCGTTCCACGCGATACCGTTGAGAAAGGCCATGTGATAGCTGCCGGTCACGTCGTAGATCCAGCCCGACATCCAGCCGCCCAGGGCCATGCCGACGATGGTGGTCATCAACACGAAGCCGACGCGGCGCCCGGCCTCGGCGCTTGGCATGTATTCACGCACGATCACCGCATAGCTGGGCACGATGCCGCCCTGTGCGAGGCCGAAGACGAGGCTGACGATGTAGAGCGAGGTCAGACCGTCCGACGGCAGATAGAGCATCAGCGCCACCCCTTGCAGCGCCGAGCCGATGAGCAGGGTGCGGACCCCGCCCAGCCGGTCCGCCATGAGCCCCGAGACCAGCCGCGAGGCGACCCCGCCCAGAAGCATCAGCGACAGCATCTGCGAGCCGACGGCGGGGCCGTAGCCCAGATCGACGCAGTAGCTGACGATATGGACCTGCGGCATCGACATCGCCACGCAGCACCCGACCCCCGCAATCCCCAGCAGGATCGCGAGCATGCGCGGCGAGAGCCCCGTGGTGCCCGCGCGCGCCGCCGACAGGCTGTCGGCATGCGCCTGCGCCGCCAGCGGCACACGGCGGCGCAGGAAGAGCGCCAGCGGAATGACCGTCGCAAGCGTCACCACGGCGAGCACGAGGTAAACCGCCCGCCAGCCCTGCCCGGCGAGAATCCCCGCCAGGATTACCGGCCAGATCGCCCCCGAAAGGTAATTTCCGCTCGCAGTGATCGCCACGGCGATGCCGCGCCGCTTCAGGAACCACAGCGAGATATCGGCAATGAGCGGCCCGAAACTGGCCGCCGTGCCGAAGCCAATGAGCAGTTGCAGCCCCGAGAGCACCAGCACCGACGGGCTGAGAGCCGCCGCCCCCGTGGCCGCCGCAATCAGCAGCGCCGCGCCAATCAGCGCCGTGGTCACCCCGAACCGGTCCACCACCCGCCCGATCGCCATGTTGCCAAAGGCAAAGCCCACCATGGTCAGCGTATAGGGCAAGGAGGCCGCCGCCCGGTCGACCCCGAATTCGGCCTGAATCGCGGGCATCACCACGATGATCGACCACATGCCGACATTGCCCACCATCGCGATGGCCAGCGATATGGCAAGCCGCGTCCAGGAATAGCGGCTGTCGAGAAGGGCGATATCGGCGTTCATGGCGGCGACGTTAGGCGCGCCCGCGCCGAGTTGCCAGTGCCAAAAACGTGAGCCGCATCAGTCCACCTGAAAGACCTTGTCGCGCGCGGTGTGGCCCCGGATGAGGGTCAGACGCGATTTCGCGACCCCAAGCGCCTTGGCCAGCAGTTTCTGCACCGCTGCGTTGGCCTTGCCGTCCTCGGGCAAGGTGGTGACGTAGACCCGCAGCGTATCGCCCTCGGCGACGATGCGGTTGCGCGAGGCCTTCGGTGTCACGCGAATGGCAATCTGGGTGCCAGCACGGGCCAGGTGGCGGAGGTCGGGATGATCCATGTGCACCCCGATAGCGCCACGCGCCGCGCGACCCAAGCGGTTTTCACCGGATTTCGCCTTGACCCCGGGGGCGCGCTTGCCGACATGTGGGCGGTGTCATCACCGGAGAGGCCGCCCATGCCCACGCCCAACCCCGCCGCGCTCGACTTTATGCAAACCCGCCGCTCGCGGCCCGCCAAGACGCTCGGTCTGCCGGTGCCGGATCGGGACACGCTGCGCCCGCTTTTGCGGGCCGCGTTGCGGGTGCCCGATCACGGCAAGCTGGAGCCGTGGCGGTTGATCGTGCTGGAACGCGCCGCGCTCCTTCGGCTGGCCGGTCTGGTGCCCGAGGTGGGCGCGCGCCTGGACAAATCGCCCGAAGATATCGCCAAGGGGCAGGCGCAGTTTGCCGATGCGCATCTCGCCGTGACCGTGATCGAGAGCCCGAAAGCCTCGGACAAGATACCCGCGCTCGAGCAGACCTATTCGGCGGGCTGCGTCTGCCTCGGGCTGCTGAATGCCGCGCTCGCCGCGGGTTGGGGCGCGAACTGGTTGACTGGTTGGGCGAGCCATGACCGGGGCTTTGCCACCACGGCGCTCGGGCTGGCGCCGCATGAGCGGATCGCGGGGTTCATCCATATCGGCACCGAGACGAGCGCGCCGCCCGAACGCCCGCGCCCCGATCTCGACGCGGTCACCGAGTGGATGCCGGAATGATTTTTTCGAGCTTCTTCAAGGCTATGGGCCAGATCGGCGATCCGCGTTTCCGCAAGGTGCTGATGCTTGGCGTGGGGCTCACGCTGGCGCTCTTGATCGTCGCCTATGCCGGGGTGCTGTGGCTGGTGCAATCTGCCGTCGGCGACAGCACCACGCTGCCGATCATCGGCGAGGTCACATGGCTGGGCGATCTGCTGGGCGGCGCGTCGCTCTTGCTGATGTTCGTGCTGTCGGTCTTTCTGATGGTGCCGGTGGCCTCGGCAATCACCTCGATGTTTCTGGATGTCGTGGCGCAGGCGGTGGAGGACAAGCATTACCCCACCCTGCCGCCTGCGGTTAACATCCCCTTTGGCGAGGCGCTGCGCGATACGATCAATTTTCTGGGCGTGATCATCGGGGCCAACACGCTGGCGCTCATTCTCTACGCGATCTTCACGCCGTTCGCGCCGTTCATCTTCTGGGCGCTGAACGGCTATCTGCTGGGGATGGAGTATTTCACGCTGGTGGCGATCCGCCGGGTCGGGCGGGTCGAAGCCAAGGCGCTGCGCCGCCGCCACCGGATGACGATCTGGCTGGCGGGGGTGCTGATGGCACTGCCGCTGTCGCTACCGCTGGTCAACCTGCTGATCCCGATCATGGGCGCGGCGACCTTCACCCATATCTACCACGCTATTCAGACTCGCAGCCCGGCCCGATCCGGTTGAACATGTCGATATCCTCGAGCGTGATCACGCCCGAAATGATCGTGCCGCCGATGATGATCCAGAGCACGAAGGCGATGCCGGTGGTGATCCAGGCCTTTTTCTTAAGGTGGTGATGCTCGGGTGAACCGGCATGTGTGCCGGGCACGATTTCACCGAGATCGCCCTGCGTCTGGATGCGGATCGGCAGCACGATGAAAAAGGTCATGAACCAGATCACCGCGAGCAGCACGAGTGCAGAGGTGACCCCCATCAGACCTGCTCCAGTTCCACGAGGCAGCCGTTGAAATCCTTGGGATGCAGGAACAGCACCGGCTTGCCATGCGCGCCAATCCTGGGCTCGCCGCTGCCAAGGACACGCGCGCCGGTGGATTTCAGGTGATCGCGGGCGGCAAGGATGTCATCGACCTCGTAGCAGACATGGTGAATGCCGCCCGAGGGGTTCTTTTCCAGAAAGCCGTTGATCGGGCTGTCCTCACCCAAGGGGTAAAGCAGTTCGATCTTGGTGTTGGGCAGTTCGATGAACACGACCGTGACGCCGTGATCGGGCTCGTCCTGCGGCGCGCCGACCTTGGCGCCAAGCGCGCTGCGATACTGCTCGGCGGCGGCGCTGAGGTCCGGCACGGCGATGGCCACATGATTGAGGCGTCCGATCATGGCGTGATCCTTTCTTCTGGTCTGCGGCTGTTATGGGCATCCCGGCCGCCGCTGACAAGCGACAGAGGGACGCAAGCCGCGCATTAACCCCGCGTTCATCAAAACCGGGCCATGCTGGGCGCATCCCCTGCAAGAAGGATCATCCCGATGACCGATCTCGACAGCCTCGCGCCGGTGCGCGCCCCCAGTTCTCAGCGCCCGCTTCTCGGCATGACCGTGCTCGCGGTCGAGGACAGCCGCTATGCGTCGGAGGCGCTGCGCCTGATGTGCCTGCGCAGCGGGGCGCGAATCCGCCGGGCCGATTGCCTCGCCTCAGCGCGGCGTCACCTATCGGTTTACCGCCCCTCGGTGGTGATCGTCGACCCGGGCCTGCCGGACGGGTCGGGGATCGACCTGATCGTGGATCTGGCGCAGGCGGTGCCACGTGTCGGGGTGATTCTCGGCAGCAGCGGCGATCCGGTCATGCGACACGCGGCGCTTGACGCGGGAGCCGACGGCTTTCTCGCCAAACCGATCGAGAGCCTCGGGGTCTTTCAGCAGGAGATGCTGCGCCACCTGCCCCAGGAGCGTTGCCCTGCCGGACCTTATGCGCTGACCGACGAGCGGATCACGCCCGACCGGCTGGCCTATCGCGACGATCTGGACCATGTCCGGAGCCTGCTGGAGGAGGTGCCGGACCACGCCACGCTGGCCTATGTGGCACAGTTTCTGGGCGGCGTGGCGCGGGCGGCGCAGGACGGGTTCCTGGCCGAGGCCGCGGCTGGTCTGGACGGGCACGGGGCCGAGGCGGGCATCGCACGGGTTCTGGCGCTGCTCAAGGCGCGGCTGACGGCGCGCATGGTGCTGTGACCGGCGCATGGCGCACGGGGATCAGCCCGTGATCACCCGCGCCCGCCGCCTGCGCAACAAAAGTGCATCCTTGATCCGGCCTTTCACTCCGCGCGGCGGCAGGATCTCGCGATCCATCTCGAACACCGCACCGTTGAGTGCCGGATCGTCCCAGAGCGCCAGCGCCGCACCCCATTTGGCCGCCTGCGCCGGATCGAGCCCCTGCGCAATCCCCATCCGCGTGGCCAGCATCCCGGGCATCCAGTCGCTGATCACGATCCCCGGAAACCGGTCCGCCAGATCGGCGACCAGCGCGCGGCTGAAAATGCGGCCCGCGCCCTTGCTGACCGCATAGGCCGAAGAGGCGGGCAGCGGCGCGATATCGGCAAAGGTCAAGACATTGACGATCCGGCCCCGCCCGGCACCGACCATCGCGTCAAGCGCGGCGCGGGTGCAATTGACCATGCCGCCAAGGTTGATCGCCAACGTCTCGGCAAAACTCTCGCCGCTCTCGTCGAGGAAATCGCGGCGCGGATAGACGGCGGCGTTGTTGATCAGCACCGTGACCGGCCCCACCTCCGCAAGCTGCGCGAACGCCTCGCGCACGGCCCGCGCATCCGCCACATCCGCCACCACCGGCAGGATCTGCCCCTCGGAGCCCATCGCGGCGGTCTCCTCCACGCCATCCGCGCTGCGCCCGAGGGCCGCCACGCGCATGCCCCGCGCCGCCAGTTCCAGCGCCAGCGCGCGGCCAAGGCCGCCGCCTGCCCCGGTTACCACTGCGATCCCGTCCGTCAGCGTCATTCCCCGGCCTCCCGTCACTGTACCATCCCCTCGGCCACCCGCAGCGCGTTGGCGGCGATGGTCAGGCTCGGGTTCACCCCCATCGAGGAGGGCATGAACGACGCATCCGCCACGTAGAGATTGCCGATGCCATGCGCCCGGCAATCGGCGTCCAGAACGCTTGTCGCCGGATCGTCGCCCATCCGCAGCGTGCCGCAGGGATGGCCGAAATTCAACTCCAGCGCATGGGTCAGGAAGAACGCGCGATGCCCGCGCAGCCCCGCCTTGATCGCCCGGCGAAAGGCGCGGCGGCGGGCGAGCAATTCGGGGTGCAGCGTGTAGGCGATGTCGATGGCGTCGGGCGCGCGCGCATCCCATGTCACCCGGTTTTCGGGGTATCCCAGATCCTCCATCAACCCGACAAAGACCTGCGCCCGCCCCAACCGCCGCGCCGCCACCGCCGCCGGCAGGCGCGTCAGGTGCCGCAGCGCGCGCAGGTTGCGCAGCGCCGAGCGGTCGAACATGCCGTTGAGCACATGCACGATCTCGCCATAGCCCGCCGCGATGCCCATCGCCTGCACGGTGCCGAACCGCTGCCCGTCGCGGTGATAGAAATCGCGCAAGCTGATCGCCTTGCCGGGGCCGTCCTGCACCGTGCTGCGGGGCGGCCAGAGGGCGAAAATCTCGTTGAGGTGGAACATCAGGTTGCGCCCCACCAGCCCGCTGCCATTGGCGCAACCCTCGGGCCACGCCTCGGATGCCGAGGCCAGCAGCAGGCGCGGCGAGCCGAGCGCGCCGCCCGCCAGCACGAATTGCCGCGCGCGCAAGTGAAACGCCTCACCGCCCCGCGCGACCTCGACATGGCTGACCCGGTCCGCCGCGCCGCACAGCCTTCGCACCTCGCAACCCGCCAGCAGCGCCGCGCGTCCGGTGGCCAGCGCCGGTTCCACCCCGGCCGAGCGACCATCCATCTTGCAGGGCCGCGGGCATTTGCGGCCCAGACAATCCTCACAGCCCTCCAGATAGCGGATCGCGGAATGCAGCCGGTAAGGGTGCAGCCCCGCCCCTCGCAAGGACTGCATCAAGGCCCGGTCCACGCCGGACAATGGCGGCGGCGCGGCCAGCGGATCGACGGGTTCGGGCGAGAGCGGATCGGCCTCGCCGCAGACATGCAGCAGTTGCTCGGCCTCGGCATACCAGCCGCGCATCGCGTCAAAGCCCACCGGCCAGCCGCCCGTAGGGTGCGGGCGGCCCCCGACAGGCTCCAGATCGTGGCGCTCGGGCCGCTCCAGCGTGGCGGCATAGAACACAGACGATCCGCCCACCCCCGCGCCGATGGGGCCAAAAAACTCCGACACACGCCCGTCGATCCGCGCCCGGACCCGACCCGGCCAATAGCCGCGCAGCTGCCGCGCCACCGGGTCGCCCATCTCAGGGTTCAGCCCCTGCCGCTCGGTGCGATAGCCCTGCGGCCCCTTCTCGACGAACAGCACCTTGAGCCCGCGCTCAGCCAGCCTGCGTCCAATGATCCCGCCGCCCATACCGGCGCCGATCACGATCACATCCCACAGGGTGTCGCGGATATCGCTGCTCATTCCCCCCCCTCGAACACCGGCGCGAACAGATCGCTCAGCGCGACGGCTCCGCGATTGGTCAGGTGGTTGTTGTCGAAATAGAGCGCCGCGCCGCCCTGCATGACGGAGCAGGTTGCGTCATCGCAAAGCCACGGCCAGGGGTCGATCAGCCGGATCACCCCGGCAGTATCAAGCGCCCGGAGCGGCGCCTCCGCCCGCGCCGCCCGCGCCTCTGCCTCGATGCGCGGGACGCGCAGCACTGCCTCGGCCACGTCACGCCCATGGACCAACGCCCGCGCCACGGCGCGCGAGTCGTAATCCGGCACCTCCGGCGGTTGGCGCAGGACATAGATGTGGGCAAACTGCGGCCCAAGTTCGGCCAGCGTCCGTGTCAGCGCCGCGTTGAACAGCGTATGCTGCGGCCCCTTTGGCAGCAGGCTTCCGGGCAAGGGGGCCAGCGTGATGCGGTTATGCGCGTCCCGCCCCACGCCCTGCCCCTCGGCATAATAGCTCCAGCGCCCCACCAGCAGCAGCGTCTCAAGGCTCTCGATCCGCGCCAGCCCGTCTCGGATCACCCGGTTGGCCTCGGTGCAGGCGGCATCCTGCGCGGGCGTCGCCGCAGTCTCGGTCTTTGCCACTCCGAAGAGCGGCGGGCATCCGGCATGCCAGAGGATCAGCGCCGGACGGTCGGCCTGCCACGCCACCGCCTCCAGCCCTTCTTTCATCGCCCGCAGATGGCTGTCGCCCCAGATCAGCACCCGCGGCGGCCCCTCGGGACCGATGGGGCAGGTCTCTACCCCCGCAAGCGGGCCGCTGCCCGGCACGGTGCAGCGCGACCAGTCCTGATTGAAATCGCCCGAGGCCGCGATATGCGTGGCGTGGTCCGGCGGGAAGCGCGCGGGCAGGCCATCGCCGCGCCACAGAACCGCGCCCAAGACCAGCAACCCGGCCGAGGCCAGCACCGTGCCGCCCACCAGCACGCGATTGCCGCCGCGCATATATCGCACCGGCCGCTCCACATAGCGCCACGAGAGCACGGAAAGCACAAGCGCCAGCACCAGCCATCCCGCCGCCTCGCCCGGCCCGCCATAGCCACCGCGCCAATAGGACGACAGCACGAAAACCGGCCAGTGCCAGAGATAGAGCGAATAGGAGATGAGGCCTATGAACACCGGCGCGGGATGCGCCAGCGCGCGGTTGACCGGGTTCGCCTCGCGCCCGTTCAACAGGATCAGCACTGTGCCCAGAACCGGCCCCAGGGCTTGCCAGCCGGGAAACCCCTCGGCGCGGATGAACAGCACAGATCCAAGGATCAGCGCCAGCCCGGCCCATGACAGCGCCGGATGCAGCGCATAGCGCCAGCCGCCCTCGCGCCCCGCGATGGCCAACAGTACGCCCGCCAGCAATTCCCACGCCCGGAACGGAAAGAGGTAGAAGGTGGCCTGCGGCATGCCCCGCGTCAGCCAGATGCAGGCCACCAGCGACAGCAGCGCGAGCCCGGCAAGGATCACCGGCACCGACGCCCGCCAGCGCAACAGCACCAGCATCAGGAAGGGCAGCACGATATAGAACTGCTCCTCCACCGCCAGCGACCATGTGTGCAGCAGCGGCTTTTCCTCGGACAGCCCGTCGAAATACCCCGCCTCGCGGTGGAAATGGATGTTAGAGAGGTACACCGTCGCGGCAATCAGCGACTTGCCGAATTCGCGAAACTCGAACGGCAACAGGATCAGCCAGCCCATCACCAGCGTGACCCCCGCCATCGCGAAATAGGCCAGGGCCAGCCGCCGGATGCGCCGCAGGTAGAACCGCGCAAGGCGGATGCGCCCGGTCTCGCGGATATCGTCCCACAGGATGCCGCCGATCAGGAACCCCGAGATGACGAAGAACACGTCGACCCCGACAAAACCGCCCGTGATCCCCGGCAGCCCGAAATGATAAAGCACCACCGACAGCACCGCGATGGCGCGCAGCCCGTCGATCTCGGGGCGGTAGGCGATTGCGGCGCTCACGACGGGAACACCTCCGGCAATGGCGCGCCCGTCAGCACCGCGTCATAGATCGCGCGCAGCTGCCGCGCCTTGGCGGCCCATGTGGCATGCTCCATCACCCAGTCGCGCCCGGCCTGTCCGGTGGCGGCCAGCGCGGCGCGGTCTTGTGTCAGCCGGTCAAGGGCGGCGGCAAACCCCGCGATGATTTCGGGCCGGGTGCCCAGCGGAACCTTGGTGCCGCGTGCCTCGTCCACCAACTCGCCGGGCCCGGCATAATCGACGATAAGCGGCGGCACGCCCAGCGCCATCGCCTCCAGCACCACGCCGCCGCCGAATTCGCGGATCGACGGGAAGGCGAAGAGGTGGCAGGCCCCCAGCACGTCCCTTACGCGCTCATGCTCCAGCCAGCCGTGAAACGTCACGGCCTCGGCCACGCCCAGCCCCTCGGCCTGCGCGCGCAAGGCCCCCATCATCGGCCCGTCGCCCACGATATCGAGATGCAGCCGCCCCGCGCGCATCAGCGGGGCCGCCGCATCGGTCAACATGTCCGGCCCCTTGTAGGGCACCAGCCGCCCGACAAACCCGGCGCGCAGCGGGCCATCGGATGCAGGCGCGGCCACGCCCGCGAACCGCGCCGGATCAATCGCATTCTCGGGCAGATAGACCGCCTTCGCCTGCGCCCATCCCGGCATCTCGCCCAATGTGTGCCGCGACCCGGCCAATATCGCCGCCGCATGGCGCAGCGTCGCGCCGCGCCCCGGCAGCGCCTTGTAGGCTCCGCGCAGGTAGCTCAGGAATTCGCGCTCCTGCCGCCGCTCGACGTCGAAGCCCTTGGGCCAGGGCACCCCGCCATTGAGCGGCCCGAGGATGAAGGGCACCCCCGCCCGCGCGCACTTGCCCGCCAGCGACGAGGAAATCGTCGGGCTGAGTGGCGTGATGCGGTGCACGATGTCATACTCACCGCCCCGGATCTGCGCCCCGAAATGCCGCCAGACCAGATGCTCGAACCACGGATAGCTCAGCGCATTGATCGCCTGAAGCGTGGTCCAGCCCTTGCCCTGCCCCATGCGCAGCCGCTCGCCCAGCTTCCACATCGGGCGCGCCACGGCCTCGGAATCGATGGCGGTGAAATCACTACCCTCGACCAGCCCGGCGCGCAGGAACGCCTCGCGGTTGCGCACCTGCGTAACGATATGCACATCTGCCACCTCGCGCAGCGCCGTGGCCAGCGACCAGCCGACCAGCGGCACGCTCACCCATTCGGGATTGGCCGCCTCGGCGATGGCCAGAACGCGGGGTCTACGCATGCGCCCTGCCCGTCACATGATCGGCCGCCAGCGCAAGCGCCGACGTTTGCTCTGCACCGGCGTCCGACGGCGCGCGGTCTCGGCCATGCCCAGCACGGCCCCGGCGAACAGCCATGTCAGCGGGGTCAGCGTCGCATTGGGCAGCATGTCGATCAGGTTGATTGCCAGCAACAGCGACACCGGACCGATCAGGCGCAGATGCGGGATATCGCCCAGACGGGTCTTGTAGAGCCACAGCATCAGGATCGGCAGGGCGATCAGGCCGAACTCGGCCACATACCCGACCCATCCGAAGACCCCGATCAGGATGATCCAGCGACCGTCGGTCACCGTCTCGATCGCACCAGACACCGGATCTAGGATATGATTGCGCCCCCAACTGCCCCAGCCGAAGAGCGGTTGCTCCATCGCGCGTTCCATCAGCCTGTCCTCGTTGTCGAGACGGAATTGCAGCGAATGGGCGCGTTCCGGGCTGATCTTTCCGGCCTGATCCAGTATCCAGTCCAGCGGCACGAGACCCGCGCCCTTGAGCACCGGATAGGCGATCGCAACCAGGGCCATGCCCGCGGCGATCCGGATCTGCAACGGCGTCGGCAGAAGCAGGGCCAGCGGAGCGAGATAGATCCCGTAGATCAGCGAGCCCAACGATTTGCAAAGGATCAGCACGACCCCCAGATAACTCGCCGCCGCCAGCAGCAGCACCCGACGCCGTGCATCCGCCTCACGCGCGAGGGCGATGGCGCAGGTCATCGCCATCACGGTGAAGAACGCCACCCACAGCCCGTGATAGAGGAACACGATGGGCCGGAACCCGTCACCGCGCACCATCTGTCCGAAACTGTGCTGGAAATAGCCATAGACCCAGGTGTTGATCTGCGGCGACAGGCGCACCTCAAGCAGCATCGGCACCGAATAGATCAGCCCTCCGACCATGATCGCACGGACCAGTTCGCGCAGGCCCTCGGGGTTGGCCAGGTGCTGACGTGCCATCAGGAATGGCAACAGCAGGATGAATTGCAGAAGCACCAGCGCCACCATGTCCTTGAGCCCAAGCGCCGGCAGGCCGATGGCACCGAAGAACACCGGCCCGGTATTGGTCAGGACGGTGGCCACGGGGCAGAACACGAACACCAGCACCAACGCCCGCGCCAGCCAGCCCTCGGGCAAAAGCGGAGCGCGCCGCCCGCAGACCGCAAGGCAGATCACGAAGGTGGCCAGCGACGGCAGCGATTCCTTGGTCAGCGGCGGCATCAGCGGAAAATCGAAGGCCGCAGGCGGTGGCGGCAGGAACAGGTAAGCCCCCAAAAGCGACCAGATCAGCGCACGCTCGATGGGCCAGCGGCGAAACATCGCCAGCGTGACAAGCGGCCAGGCGGCCAGCATCAGATAGGCCAAGGCATTGGGCATGACGGGCCCTGTGCTCCCCCGTGATCCTGCATTCATCGAACGGACCCCCGCGCGCCCTTCGACACGCGGCGCAATCCCGGCAGGACCGTTGCCGCGACCTTAGCCCTGCGTGACCCGCATCGGCAATGAATTCAACGGCATGTCAGTCGATTTGCGGGCTGTGATGCATCAATGCCCCGCGCTATGTCAGATTGTTGCGCAGGCGTGCCACGCACTCAGCAGCCCGTGCCCCGCATCACCACGCCGAACGTCCGCAGCATCACCCGCAGATCGGTCAGAAATGACAGATCCCGGAAATAGCGCGCGTCGAATTGCGCGCGTTCGGCAAAGCTGCTCTCGTTGCGCACGGAAATCTGCCAGTAGCCGGTGATTCCGGGACGCATCGCGTAATAGGCGACGCCCGGGTAGAGGGATTGTTGCGACGGCATCATCGGGCGCGGCCCGACGACGGACATGTCGCCCACCAGCACGTTCCAAAGCTGCGGCAGTTCATCAAGCGAGGTTTTGCGGATGATCCGACCGATCCGGGTGATCCGCGGATCGCGACGCAGCTTCTGGTTCACCTCCCATTCAAGATGCGCCAGGGGACAGGCATCGAGATGCGCCTGCAGGCGCGCCTCGGCATCCACGACCATGCTGCGCAACTTGAGCATCCGGAACACCCGCCCATTGCGTCCGACGCGGTCCTGACTGAAGAAGGGCGACTTGCCGTCACACATGATGATCAGGCAAAGCAGACCGACAACAGCGATCACCACCGGCGCGGCAATCAGCACGATCGCTATGTCAAGCGCGCGCTTGAGCCGGTCGGCATAGAGAACGGGACTCCTCGGCGAAACCGGAATGGTTTGAATAAATTCGCGATGATCCGGGCGCGTATCCGCCCAAAACATATCCGAAGCCATGGCAGCACTCCCCAGCGGTACTCGTTTCCCCGTACTCGTTACGTCCCCGAACTTTCACATCACGGGTCGAAACGTGCAGCGTCACCGCGCACCGGGCTTTTCGGCACGCGCGTCCAAATTTTGCCCGAAATATGGCGAAAACGGCGCTACAATCGGGCGACGCGGGTGCACACGCATTCCGCATCGAAGCGCATATGACGTTGCGTCATACAGTTGCCGAACAGCCGCGCAGAATTGATGCCCCCACATCCCAGCGCAGATATTTTTTTATTGGCAACCTAATAACTTAGAGAAAGATGGCGTGCCAGAATGTGCAAGTCAAGGGGACGCGAATAACACAATTTTAAGTTGTTTGTGCTATCTGATACCGTCCGTAAAACGGTCACACGCGCACAGCCTTCGCGCCGCGAAACCGCCTCAATTGAACGTCGGTATGACGGCGACGACGGCCCCGTTTTAGCCACCTTTTCGCCACGGTTCGCAGCCGCATTGTTGCCGCCCGATGCGAGGTACAAGACCTCCATTGGGGGCACTGTTGCGGCAAGGGAAACAAAATTCACGTATTCGTGATATTGAGATCGCATCGAGGGCAAAACCGCGCGATCGGCTTCTTGGCCCTGCTCGGGTATCCGTGCAATTGTTGCCTGCCGGGCAACGCATCGCAGACCCGACGGCGCGCGCCGCCCGGGCCGCGCAAGCAGGCCATGAGGACGCCACGCCAGCGCCCTATTTTCGACACGTTTAAGGATAGTGCCACATCGGGTCCACTTCGGACCTATCGGTCAAGATCCGCCTGAAGACCCCGAATCACTCTCTGAAAACCGCAAAAAACCGCCCGGCGCGTTGCCGGGCGGTTCATTCGCTTCAGCCGATCATACCCTCTGTCAGGCGCGCACCAGCGCCTCGTAAGCCTCAGAGATATCGCGCGTCATCGCGCCCACCTCGAAGCTGTAATCGCCGATCTGCCCGACCGGCGTCACCTCGGCCGCCGAGCCGGTGAGCCAGCACTGCTCGAACCCTTCCAGCTCCTCGGGCATGATGTGCCGCTCATGCACCTTGACCTGACGATCCTTCAGCATGCCGATCACCGTCTGCCGGGTCAGCCCGTTCAGGATCGCGTCGGGCAGCGGCGTGTGAACCTCGCCATCCTTGACGAAAAAGATGTTGGCCCCCGTCGCCTCGGCCACGTAGCCGCGATAGTCGAGGAACATCGCATCCGAGCAGCCCTTGGCCTCGGCGGCGTGCTTTGACATGGTGCAGATCATGTAGAGCCCCGCCGCCTTGGCCGCGACCGGGATGGTCTCGGGGCTCGGGCGCTTCCATTTGGCGATATCGAGCTTCGCGCCTTTCATCTTGGCATCGCCATAGTAATTGCCCCATTCCCAGGCCGTCACCGCCATGCGGATCGGGTTGCGCGCGGCGGCGACACCCATGTCTTCGCCCACCCCGCGAAATGCCAGCACCCGCACATAGGCATTGATCAGCCCGTTGGCCTCGAGCACCGCGGCCTTGGCGGCCTCGATCTCGTCCACGGTGTAGGGGATCGGCATATCCATCAGCTCGCCCGATTTCAGCAGCCGCTCTGAATGGGCGCGGCTCTTGAACACCTTGCCATCATAGCAGCGCTCGCCCTCGAAGACCGAGCTTGCGTAGTGCAGGGCATGGGTCAGAATATGTACATTGGCGTCGCGCCATTCGATCAGCGTGCCATCCATCCAGATCTTGCCATCGCGATCACCATAGCCAGACATCTTGCGTCTCCTTTGCGCATGTTTGCATTTGTTGCGCGCAATACGTCCGCGCTGGACATAAAATTACGCGAAATCTGCGATTTGCTACCAGTTTGTCCTTGGAATGTCAATAAAGCTGACTTAATATGAAACCGAGGCGCGTGATTTGTGAACGGAGCGGTGGCATGGCCGAATTACAGGGCGGCGAGAACCTGCTTTTTCTGACCGACGAACAACTGCGTCAGGGGATCGAGGCGATGTTCTTCGCCTATCGCGGCTTTACCGCCGATCCTGATCGCATCCTTGCCACCATGGCCTATGGCCGGGCGCATCACCGCGCGCTGCATTTTATCGCGCGCAGCCCCGGCACCACCGTCAACAACCTGCTGGCCATCCTCGGCGTCACCAAGCAATCGCTCAACCGCGTGCTGCGCACCCTGATAGAGGACGGTCTGGTCGAGAGCCGCGTCGGCACCACCGACAAGCGCGAGCGTCACCTCACCCTGACCGAGGAGGGCGCAGCACTCGAACGCAAGCTGTCGGATGCGCAGCGCGCGCGCATGCGCGCCGCCTACCGCGCCGCCGGTCCGCAATCGGTGGCGGGCTTTCGCCGCGTGCTCGAGGCGATGATGGACCCGGACATGCGCCGCCGCTATCACGCCATTCGGGAGAGTGACACATGAGCGAGCCGGCGCCGCATCTTCTGATCGTCGACGATGACGAGCGCATCCGCGAGCTCTTGCGCAAATTCCTGTTGCGACACGGCTTTCTCGTGACCGTCGCGCGCGACGCGGCGCATGCAAGGCGGCTTCTCGGCGGGCTCGACTTCGACCTGCTGGTGATGGACGTGATGATGCCCGGCGAAAGCGGCGTCGAACTGACCCGCGCGATCCGCGAAACCCATGATACGCCGATCCTTCTGCTGACAGCGCGCGGCGAGACGCCGGACCGCATCGAGGGGCTGGAGGCAGGCGCCGACGATTACCTGCCCAAGCCGTTCGAGCCCAAGGAACTGCTGCTGCGGATCAACGCCATCCTGCGCCGCATGCCCGAACCCGAACCGGAACCGAACCAGCCCAAGGTCGTGCATATGGGGCCGGTGCGCTACGATATCGAGCGCGCCGAGCTTAGCCGCGCGGGCGTGCCCATCCGCCTGACAGCGACCGAGGTGCAACTGATGCGCATCTTCGCCGAGAACCTGCGTCAGGCGGTCAGCCGCGCGCGGCTGGTCGAGGATCTGGGCCGCGATGGCGGTCAGGCGCAGGAACGCGCCGTCGACGTGCAGATCACCCGGCTGCGCCGCAAGATCGAGGCCGACCCGAAACAGCCGCGCTACCTGCAGACCGTGCGCGGCGAGGGCTACATGCTCGCCCCCGACTGATCGGCACGCCTGCACAGATCACGATCTTTGCACGTATATGTGACCGCCTGAAACCAAACAGTCGTTGAACGCACAGACGCGCCATGTGACCTTGCCGCTCGCCAGCCGCAATGTCCCGCTGGCCCAGGATATGTTTTCAGGAGACCTGCAAATGACTTTCACCAAATACCTTGCCGCATGTGCCACCGCCCTGATCATGTCGGGCCCCGCCCTTGGCGCCCCGGTTTCCGTGACGACCGTGCTCGACCCGCAGGAAGAGATGCGCTTCGAGATGGGCGACGGATCAAAACATTTCGTGCTCGCCGTGCGCCGTGAGGGCGTGTCGGAAGGTGACGGTGTTCTCGCCGACGCCAATGTCACCGAATTCGGCTGGCATGACATCAACCCGCCGCATGCGGGCGACCCGCAGGGCTATCTGCGCTTCAGCGCCGAAAACGGCGACGTGGCGATCCTAAAGTTCACCGTGCGCGCCGTCTTCATGAAGGGCGAGGAGGCAGCGGTGCTACATGATGACGGGTTCTGGGAACTGGTCAACGGCACCGGCCAATTCGCCGGGCTGCGCGGTGTCGGTCACCTGAAGATCGAACCGGCGGGAGGGCCAAAGCGGTTGTTCACGCTGACCGGCGAGATTGCCGACGCGCCCTGAATTGGAGACCGGGTTGGGGGCGCTGCCCCCGTCGCCTCACGGCGACTCACCCGGGATATTTCGGGCCACAAGAAACGGGGGCGCCGCTGTGCCTCCGTTTTGCACGGCGCTGCCTCTTGATAGCGCCGCTGTGGCGCTGTATCTGCGATGCATGACACGGATTTTCGACATGGACGATCGCGCCCGCCTACCCTGGCGGTTTTTCGGGGCGATGCGCAGCATAACCGCGCGGGCGTGACCCGCGCGCGCCACCGTCATATCTGAAGTAGCCACCAGCAAAACGGGAGAGGACGCATGTCCCCCAAGACACTCTATGACAAGATCTGGGATGCCCATCTCGCCCACGAGGCCGAGGACGGCACCTGCCTTATTTATATCGACCGCCACCTCGTTCACGAGGTCACCAGTCCGCAGGCCTTCGAGGGGCTGCGCATGGCAGGCCGCACCGTGCGCGCACCCGACAAGACCATCGCCGTGCCCGATCACAACGTGCCCACCACCCCTGACCGGGTGAATGGTATCGAGAACCCCGAAAGCCGCATCCAGGTCGAGGCGCTCGACAAGAACGCGGCGGATTTCGGCATTCACTATTATCCGGTGAACGACATCCGTCAGGGCATCGTGCATATCGTCGGCCCCGAACAGGGCTGGACCCTGCCGGGCATGACCGTGGTCTGCGGCGACAGCCACACCGCCACACACGGCGCCTTCGGCGCGCTCGCGCATGGCATCGGCACATCGGAGGTGGAGCATGTGCTCGCCACCCAGACGTTGATCCAGCGCAAGGGCAAGAACATGAAGGTCGAGATTACCGGCAAGCTCGCGCCCGGTGTGACCGCCAAGGACATCACCCTGTCGGTGATCGGGGTCACTGGCACGGCGGGTGGCACCGGCCACGTGATCGAGTATTGCGGTGAGGCCATTCGCTCGCTGTCGATGGAAGGCCGCATGACGGTGTGCAACATGGCCATCGAGGGCGGCGCGCGCGCCGGCCTGATCGCGCCGGACGAGGTGACGTTTGAGTATATCAAGGGCCGCCCCCACACGCCCAAGGGCGCGCAGTGGGAAATGGCGATGGAGTGGTGGAAGACGCTCCATTCCGACTATGACGCCCATTGGGACAAGGTCGTCACACTGAAAGGCGAGGAGATCGCGCCGGTCGTCACCTGGGGCACCAGCCCCGAGGACGTGCTGCCGATCACTGCCGAGGTGCCGGATCCGTCCAGCTTTTCTGGCGGCAAGGTGGACGCGGCGAAACGCGCGCTCGACTACATGGGGCTGACGCCGGGGCAAAAGCTGAGCGAGGTCGAGATCGACACCGTCTTCATCGGCTCCTGCACCAATGGCCGCATAGAGGATCTGCGCGCCGCCGCCAAGATCCTGAAAGGCAAGAAGATCGCCGTGAAACGCGCCATGATCGTACCGGGCTCGGGCCTCGTGCGCGCCCAGGCAGAGGAAGAGGGGCTGGCGGATATTTTCATCGAGGCCGGGTTCGAGTGGCGGCTGGCGGGCTGTTCCATGTGTCTGGCGATGAACCCCGATCAGCTTTCACCGGGCGAGCGTTGCGCGGCCACCTCCAACCGCAACTTCGAGGGCCGCCAGGGCCGCGGCGGCCGCACCCACCTGATGAGCCCGGCCATGGCGGCGGCAGCGGCGGTAACCGGTCGGTTGACCGATGTACGGGAGATGATGTGATGGAAAAGTTCGAGAAACTCAGCGGCATCGCCGCGCCGCTGCCGCTGATCAATGTCGATACCGACATGATCATCCCCAAGCAGTTCCTCAAGACGATCAAGCGTTCGGGGCTGGGCGTCAACCTCTTCGACGAGATGCGCTATGACGATGACGGCCGCGAAATCCCCGATTTCGTGCTCAACAAGCCGCAGTATCGCGAGGCGCAGATCCTGGTCGCGGGCGATAATTTCGGCTGCGGGTCAAGCCGTGAACACGCCCCCTGGGCGATCAAGGATTTCGGCATCCGCTGCGTCATCGCGCCGTCTTATGCCGATATCTTCTACAACAACTGCTTCAAGAACGGCATCCTGCCGATTGCCCTGCCGCAGGAGCAAGTCGACGTGCTGATGAAAGAAGCCGAGAAAGGTGCCAATGCTCGCATCGAGGTCGATCTCGAGGCGCAGACCGTCTCTACCTCCGAGGGTCAGATCTTCACCTTCGAGGTGGACGCGTTCAAGAAGCATTGCCTGTTGGAAGGGCTTGACGATATCGGCCTGACATTGGCCAAGGCCGAGGCCATCGACGCCTTCGAGGCACGCGCCGCCAATGCCCGCCCCTGGGTCTGACGCTTGACCCAAGGGCACAAAACGACGCCGCAGGCTCGCCCTGCGGCGTTTTTGGTATCCCGCGCGACTTGTGCCCAGAAACATGTCACCCACAAGATGCTGTCTTTACATGGGTTTATGCCGCATTCTTGACGCAACTATGATGTAATCCTGCACCACTCATACCTTCAATATGCCCAATATCTTTCGTCTGATTCACCAAATCCTTGTGGTCACGCGCGAAAGTAGGCAAAAATTGGGCGGAATTGAGGCAACTCGCCATAAAGCGCGGGATAAAAATGGAACAAGGCCGCGGCGACGGATCGCGGTCGGCCAAGGTGGAAGGGAACGGGCGGTGTTCTCACATGTCCCTGGCGCGCTGGCGCGGGCCATATGTATTGCATTGCTGGTGGCGACACCGGCGCTCCTGATGCCGTCGACGGCACCGGACACGGCGCAGATCGTGATCGTGCTGTCGTTCATCGCCGGCTTCATGACCTTCATCGAATATTACGGCGAATATCCGAGCATCATCGAGTTCCGTTTCGCGCCTCCCTTCAACCGGATCCGGTTCCTCGCGCTCGCCACGATCCTGATCACCCTTTCCCTGATCCTGCGCGGACAGGACGAACCCACGGCATCGACGATGTTTCTCACCCATTTTGCGCAGGGTCTGGGCGAGGCGGTGGATTTCCCCTATTCGCCGGTGCGGCTCATGGTGCTGATGATGCCCGCCGAGGCCGATGCCGCGCTTGTCGCAACCGTGCGCATGGCGGCGGGCGTGGCTTATACCGTATCTCTGGCGATGATGGTGGTGTTCCTCACGCTGGTGCGGCTGCTGGGCTGGCCGGCCCGCGCCGGGGCGTTCAACGTCTGGATCAATCTGCCGCTCTTTGACCCCACGGGCGGCGGCGACGTGCTCTATCGACTGCGCCGCGATGCCGGTCTTAACGTCGTGTTAGGGGCTTTGCTGCCATTCTTGATCCCGGCAGCGGTCAGCGCGGCCTCGAACATGATCGCGCCGATCTCGATCGCCAATCCGCAAACCCTGATCTGGACGATGACAGCATGGGCCTTTCTTCCTGCCAGCTTGTTGGTACGCGGCATCGCCATGAGCCGCATCGCCGACATGATCGAGGACAAGCGCCGCCGCGCCTATGCAGCGGACGCCGTCGGCGCCAAGGGGATGCAACGCGCCTGATCGCGCTCTGCCTCGCGCTCGCCTGCCTCTGCCTGCCCGCACGCGCCGAGACGCTGCGCCTCGTCACCTGGAACATCGAGTTGGAGCGCCGGGGGCCGGGCCTGCTGCTGCGCGATATCCTGCGCGACACCGATCCGCAGATCGCAACCATCGCAGCGGTGGTCGCGCATCTCGCCCCCGATATCCTGCTCTTGCAGGAGGTCGATCACGACCGCGACCTGCGCGCCCTGCGCGCCCTGCGCGACCGGCTGGCGCGGGACGGGCCGCATTATCCGCATATCCTGGCGCTGCGCTCCAATAGCGGGCTCTATACCGGGCGCGACATGGATGGCGACGGGCGCTGCTGTGACGCGCGCGACGCCCAGGGGTATGGCGCGTTTTCCGGCCAGGGCGGCATGGCGCTCTTGTCGCGTTATCCGATCGACCGTGACGCCGTGCAGGATTTCAGCGCGCTTTTGTGGCGCGACCTGCCCGGCGCACTGCTGCCCGTGAATGCCGACGGCACGCCCTTCCCGTCCTCCGAGGCACAGGCCGTGCAACGCCTGTCCTATAGCGGGCATTGGGTGGTGCCGGTGATGCTGCCCGACGGGCCGCTCACCCTGATGGTTTTTCACGCCACGCCGCCGGTGTTCGACGGGCCGGAGGACGCGAACGGGCGGCGCAATCACGATGAACTCCGTTTCTGGCAGCATTTCCTCGACGGCGCGTTCGGCCCCGCACCCCAGACGCGCTTCGTGCTGATGGGCGATGCCAATCTCGACCCCGAGGACAGCGACGGGCGGCGTGGTGCGATCCTCGCCCTGCTCTCCGACCCGCGCCTGCAGGATCCGCGCCCGATGCGTCCCGGTCCGGTCGCCCCCACCCCCGGCAAGTCCGGCGGTCCGCGCCTGCACACCGTCGACTGGCTGCCCCCCGGCCCCGGGCCGCTGCGCGTCTCCTATATCCTGCCGTCGCGCGATCTGCGGATCAGCGATGCAGGCGTCCACTGGCCGCAGACCGAGGACAGCACGTCTGCCGCCAGCCGCCACCGACCGGTCTGGGTCGATCTCGTCATGCCGTGACGCCGGTGCGGCCTACAACACCCGGTCGAGCACCGTTTCCAGCCGCCGCAGCGCGCCCTCGACGTCATAAAGCTTGTCCAACCCGAACAGCCCCAGCCGGAAGGTCCGAAAGCCCTCGGGTTCGCCTACCTGCAAGGGTACACCGGCGGCGATCTGCATGCCTTCGGCGGCGAATTTCTTGCCGTTCTGGATGTCGGGATCACTCGTATAGCTGACCACCACCCCCGGCGCACCAAAGCCCTCGGCGGCGACCGAGGTCAGGCCGCGCGCGGCCAGCATCTTGCGCACGCCATCGCCCAGTTCCCACTGCGCCTGCCGCAACCTCTCAAAGCCGTAATCGCGCGTCTCGATCATCGTGTCGCGGAAAGCGCGCAGCGCATCAGTGGGCATGGTGGCGTGATAGGCGTGGCCGCCATCTTCATAGGTCTGCATGATCGCGCGCCATTTCTTGAGATCGAGCGCGAAACTGTCGGAGGTGGTTTCTTCCAGCCGCGCCATAGCGCGCGCCGAGAGCAGCACCAGACCGGCAGAGGGCGAGGCCGACCAGCCCTTTTGCGGCGCGGAGATCAGCACATCGACCCCGGTCGCCTTCATGTCCACCCATACGCAGCCAGAGGCAATGCAATCGAGCACCATCAGCGCGCCCACCTCATGCGCGGCCTCGGCCAGCGCCGTCACGTAATCCTCGGGCAGGATCAGCCCGGCGGAGGTCTCTACGTGCGGGGCAAAGACCACGTCCGGTTTCGCCTCTCGGATCTTCGCCACGACCTCCTCGATGGGGGCGGGGGCAAAGGGCGTCGTCGCGCCATTGCCGGTTTGACGGGCCATGCAGACGGTGGTGTCAGAGGTGAAAGCTCCTGCGTCGAAAATCTGGCTCCAGCGGAAGGAGAACCAGCCGTTGCGCACGATCAGCGCATGCGCGCCGCGCCCGAATTGCCGCGCCACGGATTCCATCGCGTAAGAGCCGCCACCGGGCACGAGCGCCACTGCATCGGCGGCATAGACCTCTTTCAGCATGCATGAAATGTCGCGCATAACCTCTTGGAAAGACTGGCTCATATGATTGAGCGAGCGGTCGGTGAACACGACCGAATATTCCAAGAGGCCGTCGGGATCGACCGTGTCTAGAAGGGCAGTCATGGGGCGTCTCCTGTTGGGTTGCGCGCAGGATGCAGCGGGGGGTCGGGGATGTCCAGCCTCGCGCCTAGCCGATCGGGCCCGGGCGGCGTTCCTCGGACAAGAGCACGTTCGCCTCGACATTGCCGACGCCCGGCAGGGTCATGATCCGGCGGCGCAGCACGCGCTCGAAATCGGAGATGTCGCGCGCCACGACGCGCAGGCGATAATCGTAAAGCCCGAGGATATGCTCGACCGTCTGCACCTCGGGGATGGCCGAGACCGCGCGCTCGAAATCGTCAAGGCTGACGCGGCCCTTGGTGGCAAGCTTGACGCCGAGAAAGACGGTAACGCCGAACCCCAGCTTTTCGTGATCGAGATCAAGCCGTTGCGCCTTGATGACGCCGCTGTCATGCAGCTTGCGGATGCGTCGCCACGCGGCGGGCTGCGACAGGCCAAGACGGCGACCGACGGCGCTTGCCGATTGGGTGGCATCCTCTGTCAGCGCGCGCAGGATCAGCCGGTCGGTGGTGTCCAACTCGATCATACCGGCAACACCTCGTCGGATTTGATCCGCGCCACATGCATGAGGGCCTCGATATCAGCGATATGCGGCAGGGTCAGGATGGCGCGGCGGTAGAGATCCTGATAATGTGCCATGTCGCGCGCGATAACCGAGAGGCGCAGATCGACGCGACCAAGGAAGGTTTGTATTTCAATGACTTCCGGCACGTTCCTCGCAGCCTCAAGGAACTCGTCAAAGGCGCGGACCTGCGTCTTGTCGAGGGTGACGCGCAAGCTCACCTCGACCTCGTAGCCGAGCACGCGCCAGTCGATGACCGCGCGATTGGCGCGGATCACGCCCGCAGCCTGCATCCGGTCCAGCCGACGCGCACAGGTGGCGGGGGTTACGCCCGCAAGGTCTGCCAGTTCCGCGGGACCAAGATGGGGGGCGTGCTGATAATGGCGCAGGATACGCCGGTCAGTGTCGTCGAGCATGAAATTTTATCCAAAGTGACAATAGGCGAATGGTTATCACAGTATTCAGGCGAATTAAATCTCTTTTGATCCCCCTATCTGCGGCACCGGCCTATCCTGACGCCAGTCAAGCAAAGAGGAGAACGCCATGCGCGTCTATTACGATCGTGACTGCGACATCAACCTGATCAAGGACAAGAAAGTCGCCATTCTGGGCTATGGCAGCCAGGGCCACGCCCATGCGCTGAACCTGCGGGATTCAGGCGCGAAAAACCTTGTCGTCGCGCTACGCGAAGGCTCGGCATCGGCGAAGAAGGCCGAAGGCGAGGGCCTGCAGGTTATGGGCATCGCCGAGGCAGCGGCCTGGTGCGACCTGCTGATGTTCACCATGCCCGACGAGTTGCAGGGTGAAACCTATCGCAAATACGTTCATGACAACATCAAGCCGGGCGCGGCGATTGCCTTTGCCCATGGTCTCAACATCCATTTCGGCCTGATCGAGCCGAAAGAGGGTGTGGACGTGATCATGATGGCGCCCAAGGGCCCCGGTCACACGGTGCGCGGCGAGTACGTCAAGGGTGGCGGCGTGCCCTGCCTTGTGGCAGTCAACAACGATGCGTCCGGTAAGGCATTGGAAATCGGGCTTTCCTACTGTTCGGCCATCGGTGGAGGGCGCTCCGGCATCATCGAGACCAACTTCCGCGAGGAATGCGAAACCGATCTCTTCGGCGAGCAGGCGGTGCTCTGCGGTGGTCTGGTGGAGCTGATCCGTATGGGCTTCGAGACGCTGGTCGAGGCGGGCTATGCGCCTGAAATGGCGTATTTCGAGTGCCTGCACGAGGTGAAGCTGATCGTCGACCTGATCTATGAGGGCGGCATCGCCAATATGAACTACTCGATCTCGAACACGGCCGAGTATGGCGAGTATGTCAGCGGGCCGCGCGTACTGCCCTATGAGCAGACCAAGAAAGAGATGAAGGCGATCCTGCACGACATCCAGACCGGCAAGTTCGTGCGAGATTTCATGACGGAAAACGCCGTTGGACAGCCGTTCTTCAAGGGTACGCGCCGGATGAACGACGCGCATCAGATCGAGGAAGTCGGCGAGAAGTTGCGCGGCATGATGCCGTGGATCAGCGCGGGCAAGATGGTCGATCGCGAGAAGAACTGAAGCTCGACTCGCAAGGTCCGATCCGGCCCCTATCCACGGGGCTGGATCACATCTTGATTACGGGGCCTTCTTGTGAGCGTCGCCGTCCTCCGCCAGGGAGCTCTTGGTCGTGTGCTCGGACGTGCGTCGCTTTTCGGTTTTGCGTTTGCTGCGCAGGGCCAGTATCAGCACCAGTACCAGTGTGATCAGGGCCAGCCCGGGTATCAGATAGACATCCATTTTGGTCCTCCTTTTTTCAATCACACAACCACGTGGTGTGCCGCTATGTTCCGTCAACCGGGACATCCGGTCACGGGTCGTGTCCCCTCCTGTCGAGGATAGGTCAAATCATTGAAATCGCTCCCATAAACTTTGTCCGGATCGGGGCTCTCGGGCTGATCTGGGGGGCGTCCTTCATGTTCATCTCGGTCGCGCTGCGGGACACCGGGCCGTTGACCGTCGCGGCGGCGCGGATCACGTTGGGCGCGGTATTCCTGCTTGCGCTGGTGCGGATGAAGGGGCGCGCCCTGCCCGACCCGCGCCGCGCGGAGGGGCGCAAGATCCTCGTCTTCGCCTGCTTCATGGCGCTGTTTTCGAACGCCATCCCGTTTTCCCTGCTGGCCTGGGCACAACAATCGGTGGCCTCAGGCTTTGCCGGTGTCTGCATGGCGGCGGTGCCGCTCCTGATCCTGCCGCTGGCGCATGTCCTGGTGCCCGGAGAACAGATGAGCCTGCGCAAGCTGGCAGGTTTTGTCATGGGAACGGTCGGGGTGATCGTCCTGATCGGTCCAGATGCGTTCGCTTCGACCGGCAAGGATATGGAATCCTTGGCAAGACTGGCCTGTCTTGCGGTGGCGGGTTGCTATGCCTTGGGCACCATCGCCACGCGGCTCTGCCCGGAGGTGGACCGGCTGGCGCTGTCGGCGACGGTGCTGCTCATCGGGGCGGTGATCATCCTGCCCTTTGCGCTGATTCAGGAGGGGCAGCCAAAGTCGCTGAGTATCAAGAGCTTTCTTGCCCTGCTCTATCTCGGCATCCTGCCCACCGGCGTTGCGCAGCTTCTGCTTGTTCAGGTCAATCGCGAGGCCGGGCCGAGCTTTTTCGGGCTGGTCAATTACATGGTGCCGGTCTGGTCGGTCATTCTGGGCGCGGTGGTGCTGTTCGAGCCGCTGCCACCGAGCCTGCTGGCGGCGATGGCGCTCATTCTGGGCGGGGTGGCGATCAGCCAATGGCGCGCGTTGCGGCGGGTTTTCGGGCGGCGCACGCCGGGTGGATCATAGCGACCCGAGGTCGGCATTTGTCAAATTATTCGCAGAATAATTCTGTACTACCTCTCGTAATGCCTGAATTTCGACATTTCTGATCAGGCGTCGAGGATAGCTTATCCAATCAATCTGCGCGGATCGCCTCGAATTCAAGGATGATGCTCACCGCGTCGCCGACGAACTCGGGCAAGGCATAGGTGCTGCCGAATTCGGAGCGCAGGATCTCGGCACTGGCCGAGATGCCGAGCGTCTCCTTGCCGTGACAGCAGGGATAATCGGCGTGCTTGTTGAGCGTCACGTCGAGGGTCACGGGCTGGGTCACGCCGCGAATGGTCAGGTCGCCGGTGACGGTGCCGGTTGTCTCGGTTTCGGGCGTGCTGCCGGTGCCGACAAAGGTGATCTGCGGATTCGCCTCGGCATCGAGGAAATCGGGCGAGCGGACGTGATTGTCGCGCTTCTCGTGGTCGGTATCAACACTTTGCGCGCCGATGGTGGCGCGCACCTCGCCCAAGTCCTGCGTCTCGGGGTCATAGGTGAACTGCCCCTCGATCTCGGAAAACCGGCCCAGCACCTTGGCATAGCCCGCATGCATGATGGTGAAGGCGACGACGGCATGTTCGGGGTCGATCTCCCATGTTGCCGGTTCGGCCTGTGCCGTGTGCGGCAGGCTCAGGGCGGCAAGGGCGCAGGCGGCGGTCAGGGTCTGTCGGGTCATTGTCGGTCCTCCATGTCAGGCGGTGTTGGCGTGGATGGCGGCAGGCGGCGCGGGTGCGCGGTCTTCGGGAATGTCAAAGAGGCCCATGCGCCGCGACAACCGGCCCGCCCCCGGCATGGCCGAGCCTACGGCAATCGGGATCGCGCAGGCAAGTGACAGCAGAATAGGTGCCCCAAAGATCACCGCCCAGGGCGCAAAGACCGCGAACCACGCGCCGAGCGCCAGCCCGATCAGCGTCTGCGGCCAGAGCACGCGGGCGGCCTCGTGCCATTCGAGCCGGTCGCGGCTGCGTTGCTGCGCGCTCCACCCGACGCGCTGACCAAACAGCAGTCCGATGGCAAACCGCGTGAGCGCAAGCGCCACAATGGGCGCAGTAAGCATCGAAAACAGCATCTCGATCAGCCCGCCAATTGCCACGCGGGTACCGCCGCCATAGGCGGCGCGGCGCTCCGGCCGGGCCAGCACCTGCGCCAGCCCCATGATCTTGGGGCTGAGGCTGAGCGTGAGGATCGTGGCGAAGAGCGCAAGCCCGTGGGCGGCGGGCACCGCGCTCAGCTGGCCGGGCACGGCCACCATCGCGGCCCCGATCAGGATGAAACCCATCCAGGCGGGCGCACTGACATACATCAGGATCGCGAGCACCAGCTGGATCCGGCTCACCGGTTTCAACCCCGGCATGCCAAGCAGCCGCAGATATTGCAGGTTGCCGTTCATCCAGCGCAATTCGCGGCGGATGAAATCCACCAGGCTCGGCGGATTTTCCTCGAAGCTTTGGCTTTCCTCGGCCATCACCCGCACCTCGTAGCCCGCGCGCCGGATCAGCACCGCCTCGAGCTGATCGTGGCTCAGGATCGGACCCGAGAGCGGCCCGCGCCCGGACAGGTCGGGCAGCATGCAATGGCTGCGGAACGGCGCGGTGCGGATCAGCACGTTATGGCCCCAGTTCGGCCCGCAATCGCCCTGCCACCAGGCCGAGCCGAGGGTAAAGGAGCGCATCCCGTGGCGCATCCCGAACTGGAACACGCGGGTGAAGAGGCTGCGCGAGGGCAGGCCTGTGACGAGGCTTTGCAGCATGCCGATTTCCGGGTTGGCCTGCATCACGCGGACCAGGCGAAAGACCGTCTCAGCCCCCATCTCGCTATCGGCGTCGAGCGGCAGGAAAAAATCGTTTTCTCCTTCGGCACTGTGCAGGAATTCCGCAATATTGCCCGCCTTGTAGCCGGTATTCTCGGTCCGACGGCGATACTGGATCCGAGCGTTGGGCCGCGCCGCGCGCCATTGCGCGACGCGCGCCTCTTCCTTGAGCGCGATGCCCGGCGCGTCGGTGTCGCTCAGCACGTGATAGGAAAACCGTCCCGCCCAGGGGCTTTGCGCGATCTCGGCCTCAAGCCGTCGCAGCCGGTCGATGGAGGCGTCGGGATCCTCGTTGCGCAGCGGCATGACGATGGCCACCCGCGCGGTCAGCGGCTCATCGCCCTTTACCCGGGCAAGGGCGGGTGTCACATGCGTGGCGGCCCGCGCGCCATGCCGCAGATCGAGGACCAGACCCAGCACGCTGTTCCAGAACCCGATCGACAGCCACGGCAGGGTGAGCGCGAAACTGACCAGAAGCGCCGCCTCGGACCATGAGATGCCGGAGGGGGCAAAAAGAGATGCCATCACCGAAAAAAGCGCAAGCACGGTCGCTGCATTGAGGCCAAGCACCAGCCGCCGTCGTGCGGCGATAGCCCGGCCCTCGGACAGGCCGGTATGTCGATGCTCCTGATAGGTCGTGAGTATGCTCAACTGTCTCTCCAGGCGTGCCGACGCTTCGGTCTGATCATTTATTGTTGATGAAGAAGTAAAGTCTTGCCCGCCCCGGTCCAATGAATTCTTCGTGGGTGTGCGGGGAATCGCCGGTTTTTCCGCGTCGCTTGACCCTTGACCGCGCCATGATAGCTATCTTGCGACACTCATTGAAGGAAACGCCCATGTTCGCCGTCGAAGTCCGCGATCACATCATGATCGCACATTCCCTGCCCTCCCCGGTCTTTGGCCCGGCTCAGGGCGTCCACGGGGCCACGTTCGTCGTGGATGCCGCGTTTTTCACCGAAGATCTGGATGATCACGGGCTTGTCGTCGATATCGGGCTGGCGACCGAGGCGCTGGCGGCGGCGCTGGCCCCGCTGCGCTACGGCAATCTCGACGACAAGCCGGAATTCGCGGGCAAGTTCACCACCACCGAATTTCTTTGTCACCATATCTGGAGCGCGCTGCGCGACGGCGCCAAATCCGAGGGTCTGGGCGATCGCGGGCGGCTGCGCAAGATCCGCGTGATGCTGCACGAAAGCCATGTTGCGCGCGGCTGGTACGAGGCCGATCTCTGAGATGGGGTTCGAGGCCGATTGGCTGGATTTGCGCGAACCGGCGGATCTGCGGGCGCGCGATGCGACCCTCCTGACCCGCGCGGCCCAGGTCGCCGGGCGCGGAGCCGTGCTCGATCTGGGATGCGGTACCGGGGCGACCGCGCGCGCCTTTGCGGCGGCAGGGGCGGCGAGTTGCGACTGGCGGTTTCTCGACAATGACCCGGCGCTGTTGGCCCATGCCGGGGCGCGCCACCCGGAGGCGGTGCTGTTGCGCGGCGATCTGGCCGAGGTGGACGCGCTGCCGCTGGAGGGCGTGCGCATGGTCACCGCCTCGGCGCTGCTCGATCTGGTCTCGGAGGCGTGGCTGGCGCGTCTGTCTGAGCGATTGGCCCAGCATGGCATCGGTTTTTATGCGGCGCTGAGCTATGACGGGGTAATGCGCTGGCAGCCCGAAGATCCGCGCGATGCCACGATCCGCGCACGGTTCAACGCGCATCAGCGCGGCGACAAGGGCTTTGGCCCGGCGCTCGGCCCGGAGGCCGCGACACGCGCGGCGGAGGTGTTGCGCGCGCAGGGCTTCGAGGTCGGGCTCGCGCCGAGTCCCTGGCTCCTCGGGCCGCAGGAGACCCAACTTCAGACGGCGCTTCTGGACGGCATCGCCGGGGCGGCGCAGGAGACCGGGTGTGCCGATGCCGCAGGCTGGCGCTTGGCGCGGCACGACATGCTGGCGGAGGGACAGGCGGAAATCGGCCATCTCGACCTGCTGGCCCTGCCACAGACCGCAAAGGGATGACATTTTCACATTGCCCTCTATCTCGGGTAGAGTTGGCAGGCCCGAACCGGGCCACGCACAGGGCGCAGGGCGTCATCGAACGGAGTACGGAATGCATATTGCCGATGTTACCCCCGAAGTCTGGACGCGGATTCTCGCAACCCGTGCGGGCCGCGCCTGTCTGTGCTGCGGCGAGTGGAGCGCGGGCGAGCGTGCGGCGATCGAGCTTTACGGGGCGATGATCGCGGCCCCCGGCAGCGGCCATGTCGCGGCGCAGATCGGCCAGTCGCTCGACGGGCGGGTGGCCACCGTCTCGGGCGATGCGGCGGATGTCTCGGGGCCCGACGGGCTGGCGCATCTGCACCGGATGCGCGCACTGGTCGATGCGGTGATCGTCGGCGTCAAGACCGCACTGCATGACAATCCGCGCCTGACCGTGCGGCTGGTGCCGGGCGACAACCCGGCGCGCGTTGTGATCGACCCGTCGGGCCGCCTGCCCAACGATGCGCGGCTTTTCGCCGAGGATGGCGCGCGCCGGATCGTGATCCAGACGGTCGATGTGCCGCGCCCCGAGGGGGTCGAGGTGATCCGTCTGCCGCGCGACACCTGGATCGCGCCGGGGCAGATCATCGCGGCGCTGCGCGACAAGGGCCTTACCCATCTGCTGGTCGAGGGCGGAGCCATCACCATCGCCCGCTTTCTCGAGGCCGACCTGCTGACCCGGCTGCATGTCGCCGTGGCGCCGCTGCTGATCGGGGCCGGTCCGCAAGGGCTGACGACCAGCCCGGTGGCACGGCTGGCGCAGGCGCGCCGCCCCGAAACACAGGTCTACGGGCTGGGCTCGGATGTCGTGTTCGACTGTCTCGTCGGCGCGCGTGGGCTGGCCTGCGCCTGGCCGCATGCCGCACCGCAACCCGCAGCGCTGCACGGCTGATGCGCGCCGGAGAAGACAGCCCCGCGCTATGGATCACCGCGCAGCGCAGCGCCGAGATCCGGCCATCACAGGTCAGCCCGCAACCGGGCGATTGCGTGATCGACACGCTCTATACCGGTATCAGCCGGGGCACAGAGCGGCTGGTCTATGAGGGGCGGATCCCCGAAAGCGAATACCAGACCATGCGCGCGCCCCTGCAAGAGGGCGATTTCCCCTTTCCGGTCAAATATGGCTACAGCGCCGTCGGCCGCATCGCCCAAGGCCCGCAGGCGGGACAGGTGGTCTTTGCGCTGCATCCGCATCAGGCGCGGTTCGCCTGCCCCGCCGCGATGGCCGTGCCGGTGCCCGACACCGTGCCGCCCGCGCGCGCGGTTCTGGCCGCCAACATGGAAACCGCGCTCAACATCCTGTGGGATGCGCAGGTTCAGCCCGGCGACCGGGTGGCGGTGGTGGGCGCGGGCACGGTAGGGGCGCTCGCGGGCTATCTGGCGGCGCGCATCCCGGGCACCGAGACCTGCCTGATCGACCTGGCCCCCGAGCGCGCCGCGCTGGCGCGCAAACTGCGTTGCGGCTTTGCCCTGCCCGGGGACGCCCCCGGCGAGGCGGATGTGGTGATCCATGCCTCGGCGAGCGATGCGGGGCTTGAGACAGCCCTCGCCCTGGCGGGGACGGAGGCCACGGTGATCGAGGCAAGTTGGTATGGCGCGCGCGCCACCACGGTCAACCTGGGCGGGGCGTTCCATCAAAGGCGCCTGCGCCTGATCGCGTCGCAGGTCGGGCGCATCCCGGCGCATCGCGCCGCCCGCTGGAGCCATCGCAGACGGCTCGAGATGGCGCTGCGCCTGCTCGACGATCCGGCGCTCGATGCGCTCATTTCGGGGGAAAGCGCGTTCGCCGATCTGCCGCGCGACTATGGCACGATCCTCGATGCCCCGGGCACGCTCTGCCACCGGGTGCGCCATGACGGTTGATCCGGGCGGCGACGACCTGCGCCTGATGATCCGCGTGGCGCAAGAGGCGGGCGCGCTCCTGCGCGACCATTTTGCGACGGTCGCATCGCTGTCGCGCCGGGAAAAGACCGCGGGCGATTTCGTGTCCGAAGCGGATTTGACGGCGGAAAACCTGATCCGCGCGCGGTTGCAGAGCGCTCATCCCGGGATCGGCTGGCTCGGTGAGGAAACCGGCGCATCGGGGGATCTGGACGGTCTGCACTGGATCGTCGATCCGTTCGACGGCACTACAAACTTCCTGCACGGGTTGCCGCATTGGGCGGTGTCCATTGCCCTGGCACAGGGCGACCGGGTGATCGCGGGGGTGATCCACGACCCCGTCAAACACGAGGCCTTCAGCGCCGAGGCGGGTCGGGGGGCCTGGCTGAACGGCACCGCGATTCGCGTCTCCGAGGGGATAGCACTGCGACATGCCTTGCTGGCCACCGGCGTTCCTGCGGGCGGGCGCGTGGCCGCCCTGCCCGACTGCATGCGCGACATCGAGGCGCTGATGCCCGACTGCGCCGGGATCCGACGCTGGGGGGCGGCGGCGCTCGATCTGGCCTATGTCGCCGCCGGACGGCTCGACGCCTATTGGGAGCGCAATCTCGGGCCCTGGGACGTGGCGGCGGGGATGCTGCTGGTCACCGAGGCGGGCGGGCAGGTCCTGCCGCTCAGGCCCAGCGAGAGCGTGCTCGGCTCGGGCTCTTTCCTTGCGGTGAATGCCGATCTGGGGCCGGTTCTGGCGCCGCGCCTCTGCGACGCGCAAGATACCGCATGAGCGCGCCGCGTGCCACGGCCTTCGCGGTGCCCGGCGATATCACGACGGTGACGGGCGGCTATCTCTATGACCGGCGGCTGGCCGAGGCGCTGCGCGCGCGCGGGCTCGACGTGCAGCACATGCCGCTTGGCGCGAGCTTTCCCCATCCCACCGATGCCGACATGGCCGATGCGCTGGACCGCCTCGCAGCGCTGCCTGCGGATTGCCCCGCGCTGATCGACGGGCTGGCCTATGGCGCGCTCGACAGCGCGCGGCTCGCGAATGTCGGCGCCCCGCTGGTGGCGCTGGTGCATCATCCGCTGGCGCTGGAGTCGGGGCTAAGCGCGGTGCAGGCGCGCGCGATGGCCGCGCGCGAGACCGCCAATCTGGCGCTCGCCCGTCATATCGTGGTCCCCAGCCCGCATATCGCGCGGCTGCTCGGCTCGGATTACGGCGTGGCGTCGGAGCGGATCAGCGTGGCGCGACCGGGGACCGCGCCCTCCGGCCACGCGGAGCCAAAGCCCGAGACCCCGCCGCTCATCCTCTCGGTCGGGATCCTCGCGCGGCGCAAGGGGCATGACGTACTGTTACAAGCGCTCGCGCAAATTGCCGATCTCGACTGGCGGGCCGAGATCGTGGGCCGCGCGCATGAGCCCGACACGGCGCGCGCACTGACCGATCTGCGGGCAAATCTGGGTCTGGTGGACCGCATCCATATCGCGGGCGAGGTGCCGCAGGACAGGCTCGACGCGCTCTATGCGGCCGCAAGTATTTTCGCCCTAGCCACTCGCTACGAGGGCTACGGCATTGTCTTTGCCGAGGCGATGGGGCACGGCCTGCCGATCGTCAGCACGCGCGCCGGTGCCGTGCCCGACACAGTACCGCCAGAGGCCGGATTGCTGGTGCCGCCCGAGGATGCCACGGCGTTTGCCGGGGCGCTGCGGCAGATGCTGGGCAATGCGGCGCTGCGTGACAGCCATGCCGCCGGGGCACGTCGGGCCGCCGCCGCCCTGCCCGACTGGGACGCGGCGGCGGCGGTGGTTGCCGAGGCGCTTTTCAGCCCCGCGTCGCGCTGAAGCGCGTCACGTCACCCGCGCGCGCCGAGGCCCATCTGCATCAGCGTCTTGCGCACCGGGGCCAATGAGTAGATCGCATCGAGCCCCTGTGCCCGCGCATCGCGCAGGGGTTGCGCGCGCATCATCGAGGCGCGGTTGAGCAGGTCGATGCCCGTGACCCGCGCGCGCACCTCGAGGTGCCGACGGCGATGATAGGTATCGAGCATCGCATGGTCGCCCAGCCGCTCCGGTGCCGCCTGTGCCAGTTCAAGCAGTACCCGCATATCGCCAAGCGACATGTTGAGCCCCTGCGCCCCGATGGGCGGCACCACATGCGCGGCCTCAGCCACCAGCGCCACGCGCTCGGCAGACATGCGCTCCGCCACCTGGCTGATGATCGGCCAGACCGTACGGCGCGAGGCCAGCGTCAGCGGCCCGAAGAGGTGACAGGAGCGAATGTTCATCTCCGCCTCGAATTCCTCCACCGGCAGGGCGGCAAGCCGCGCCACCTCCGGCCCTTCCTCCATCCAGACGATGGCCGAGGACGGCACGCCCCCGTAATCGGGCAACGGGATGAGCGTGAACGGCCCGCCAGAGCGGTGGATTTCGGTCGAGACATTCTCATGCGGAATGGGATGGGACACCGCGAAGGCCAGCGCCTTCTGCCCGTAGCGCGTGGTCTTGACCTCGACCCCCGCCGCCTCGCGGATGGGCGAATTGCGCCCGTCGGCGGCGATCACCAGACGACAGCGCACCCGGGTGCCATCGCTCAGGCCGACGCGCGCCTCGCTTTCCCGCGTGAAGAGCGTGGTCGTGCCGGTGCCCGGACGGAAAGTGACCGAGGGCAGGCTTTCCAGATGCGCCACCATCTCGCGCCGCAACAGCCAGTTGGGCAGGTTCCAGCCGAACGGCCTGTCGGAAATGTCCGAGGCGTCGAACTCGCGCGTGACGCGCGGTTCCGGCACCTCGCCGCCCGCATCGACGATCCGCATCACCTGCAGATCGGCGGCATGCGGCCCGAGCCGCGCCCAGAGCCCGGCCCGGTCCAGAAGTGCCTGTGCCGGCTGCAGAAACGCAGTGGTGCGTAGGTCCGACCCTTCGGCGTCGCGCGCGGTGATCGGCGGGGCAGGATCGACGCAGACCACGGAAAACCCCGCGCTGCCAAAGACGCAAGCCGCAGCAAGTCCCGCGACGCCCCCGCCCGACACCAAGATGTCATACTCCGCCTGCGGCATGTCGGCCTCCTTCGGCGCGCGCCCGGCCTCAGCCGCGCGAAATGATCAGCAGCACCACCCACATCACCGGGACCAGCGCCAGCGCGGGGATATAAAGCCCGGGAATGCCCCAGAGCGCAATGCTTGTGGCCCAGCCGACGATGAAAACCGCGAGGCTCAGCAGGATCGGGCCGACGGCGGCAGCGTCCGCGTCGGGATGGGTGTCGGCCATGTCGCGCGCGGTGGTGGTGTCGGTCAGGGTCATGAGCAGCCTCGTCTGAGAAAGTGGGTGTTACAACGGGTAACTATGGCCGGGGCCCCGCGCCGCAAAGGGGCGTTTCGCCGCAGCGCCGCAGCGCTCAGACCAGTCGTGTCAGAAAGCAGCCCAGATCATCGGTGTGGTGATGGATATGCGCGGCCTCGATGCGCGCAGGCGCAACATGCACCGTGCGCATCCCCATGGCATGCGGGGCCGAGAGGTTGCGCGGATCATCCTCGAACATCGCCGCCCGTGCCGCCGCACTACCGTCGCGCCGCAGCACTGTCTCAAATGCCTGCGCCTCGGGCTTGGGGCGATATTCCGCATGTTCGACGCCGTAGACCGCGTCGAATGCGCCCGACAGCCCGCGCCGCGCGATCACCCGCTCGGCATAGGGGGCGGAGCCGTTGGTATAGACAATCCTGCGCCCCGGCAGCGCGCGAATGGCCGCGCCCAGATCGGCATCCGGTTCCAGATGGTCGAGCGAGATGTCGTGCACCGCGTGCAGATAGGGGTCGGGATCGAGATCATGCAGCCGCATCAACCCGGCCAGCGTGGTGCCGTGATCGCGCCAATAGGCATGGCGCAGCCGGTCGGCCTCGGCGTGGCTCACGCGCAGCGTTTCCATCACAAACTGGGTCATCCGCGCCTCGATCTGGTCAAACAGCCGGGCGGAGGGCGGGTAGAGCGTGTTGTCGAGGTCGAAAACCCATGTCTCGACATGGGCAAAATCCTGTTTTGGCATGGCGCGATCATAGGCGGGCGCGACACCACGCGCAATCGCCAAAGGCTTGATCCCGCGCGCAATCCGCGTAAGGTCTTGCCTCAACGCAGGAAACGAAACGGAACCGCCCATGAAACCGCCCTCCACCGATGCCTATGCCCTGATCCTCGAGGCGATCGACATCGGCGTGTTCAAACCCGGCGACCGGCTGGTCGAAAGCGATCTGGCCGAGCGGTTCGGCGTGTCACGCACCCCGATCCGCGAGGCGCTGCAACGGCTGGAGACGCAATCCATGCTGTCGCGCGACGGGCGCAGCCTGATCGTGGCCTCGCTCGATTACAATCAGCTGGCAGAGCTTTACGTGGTGCGCGCCGAGCTTGAGGGGCTGGCCGCCGCGCTCGCCGCGCGCCACGCCACGCCCGAGGAGGTGCGCGTGCTGCGCGACATGGTCGAGGACGATCGCGCACTTCTGGGCAAACCCTCTGATATGGCGCGCGCCAACCGGCGCTTTCACAAGCAGATACATCTGTCATCGCATAACCGTTTTCTGGTACAGCAGCTCGATCTTGTGCATCGCTCCATGGCGCTTCTGGCGACCACGTCGCTTGCCGCCGTGGGCCGCGACGAGGATGCGCTTCGGGAACATGACGCCATCGTCACCGCCATCGAGGCGCATGACAGCGAGGCGGCGGCACAGGCCCTGCGCGATCACATCTCAAAGGCCTTCGTGACCCGGCTCAAGCTTGATTCCGGCGAGGTCCAGTCGTCCGTCTGATAGCCGCCGCCCCCGCGCCGTGACCGACAGGCCATGTGCCGTCTTGTCCCAGAAGAATGGTTTCAGAACGAGCTCATAGAGCGCCTTGTAGGCGGCCAGCGCGCCGAGCGGGCCGTAGAAATGCATGGTCGGCACCCAGGCGATCAGGTGGCGGTGCTTGCGGCCTGCGACAGATGTCGCGTGAATGCAGATATTGAGCACCTCGACCGCGAGAAACAGACTTCCGATCAGGGTCAAAAGCGGGCGCGGCAGCACCGGGTCGAGCGGATGCGGCAGACCGAAGAGCACCAACCAGAACGTCCACAGAACCGGCGCCAGCAGCACCTGTGACACCGCGCAGACGAAATGCGCCTGGAACCCCCAAAATTTCCACGCCCCAAGCTGCACATACAGCTGCCGCGGCGCGCGCATATGCACCAGATAGGTGGTCATGTAGCCCTTGAGCCAGCGCGAGCGCTGCTTGATCCAGGGCCAGGGGCGGCAATTGGCCTCTTCCTCGGTCACCGTCTCGATCATCTCGGTGCGGTAGCCATACCGCGCCAGACGAAACCCCAGATCGGCATCCTCGGTCACGTTATGCGCGTCCCAGCCGCCCAGTTCCTCCAGCACCTCGCGCCGGAAGTAGAGCGAGGTGCCGCCGAGCGGAATCGCGAATCCGAGCCGCGCCATGCCCGGCAGGATGGTGCGGAACCAGGTGGCGTATTCGATGGTGAAACAGCGCGCGAGCCAGTTCTGCGCCGGGTTGTAATAGTCGAGAATTCCCTGAAGACAGGCGACGTCGCGCGGGACCTGCTGAAAGCGGCGGGCGACCTTGGTGATCTGATCGGGGTCAGGCGCGTCCTCGGCGTCGAAAATGCCGATGATCTCGCCCTGGCAGAAATCGAGCGCGTAGTTCATCGCGCGCGGCTTGGTGCGCGGCTGCCCGTCGGGCACCACCACGGGGCGCACCCAGGGCGGCAGGTCGATGCCCGCCAGCGTTTCTTGCGTCAGGTGGTCTTCTTCCTCCAGCACCAGGATCACGTCGAGCAGGCATTTGGGATAGGTCAGTCGGCTGAGGCGTGCAATGAGCGCATGCGCGATCTCGGTCTCACGAAAGAGCGGCACCAGGATCGACACGCGTGGCAAGGGCGGGGCCGCGCCTGCGCGCTTTGGCAGGTCGTGCCGCACGCCCGTCAGATGCGCCACGAAGGCGGCGGTCTTGAACCCCACCGCCACCAGCAGGGTCAGAATGGCCCAGGTCGCGACCAACCCGAAGATAAATACCGGAAAGGCAAGGCAAAGCACCACGACGAGCGTCACGGTCGCAACGCTCAGTAGCAGGCGCTGCCCGGCCTGCCCACCCCATGTGCGGCAGCTTTCGCTCTCCGCCACCCGCGCGGTTGCCAGATCGCGCAGCACCGCGCGATGATCCTCGGCCACGCGCGCCTGTATAGCGGCGCGCGGCGCAATCAGCGCGCGCGCCTGCGCCAGGGGTTTGGGGAGAAGCCCGCGAACCTTCGCAAGGCTGCCCGCGCCGTCGGCGACGATCCGCGCCGTGCCCTTCTCGTCGCGCAGCGCCATCACCCCGTGTGTCAACAAGTTGCGCGGATCCAGCCCGGTCCCGATGGCAGGGGCCGTGGCCAGCGCCTCAAGGCTGATGCGCCTTGTCGCCAGCGCCCGGGCGTGGGCGGCCAGCAGATCGTCATCGCTGGCCAGCCCCTCGGCGCGCAGAATGCTGTCAAGCGACGTGTTGCAATGCCGCCGCATCAGTTCGGCCAGCGCCAGATCCGACCGGCTGACCCGTCCGGCGCGCAGCAATTCGCGCCCCAGCGCCCCGGTCTTGGCCCGCATGCCCGCGCCCGCGCCCAGTTGGCGCAATTCCGAAATCCCCATGCGGCACCCTTCCTTTCAAACCTGAGAGGAGGCTAGCGCACGGAAGGTTAACGATCTTTTAACGAGTAGTTAACGCGAGCCGAAATACCCAAAGGCTATCGCGCCATCGAGGCCGCGAACCGCTCGAACAGATAAAAGCTGTCCTGAGGCCCGGGGCTCGCCTCGGGGTGATGCTGAACCGAAAAGACCGGACGATCCTTGATCCGGATGCCACAATTGGAGCCGTCAAATAGCGAGACATGGGTCTCGAGCACACCGTCGGGCAGGCTCTGGCCATCGACCGCAAAGCCGTGGTTCATCGAGGTGATCTCGACCTTGCCGGTCTCCAGATCCTTGACCGGATGGTTCGCACCATGATGGCCGTGGTTCATTTTCACGGTCTTTCCGCCAAGCGCCAGCGCCAGCATCTGATGCCCGAGACAGATGCCGAAAAGCGGCAGACCCTTGTCGAGCACGCCCCGGATCATCGGCACCGCATATTCCCCGGTCGCCGCCGGATCTCCCGGCCCGTTCGACAGGAACACACCGTCGGGCGAATGCGCCAGCACGTCCTCGGCGGTGGCCGTCGCGGGCAGCACCGTCACCTCGCAGCCCGCACTCGCCAGACAGCGCAGGATATTGCGCTTGGCCCCGTAATCGACCGCCACGACCTTGTGACGCGCGTCAGTCTGACGGGTGTACCCCTCGGGCCAGGCCCACCGCATCTCGTCCCAGCGATAAGACTGCGCGCAGGTCACGTCACGCGCCAGGTCCATGCCTTCCAGCCCGGCAAAACCGCGCGCCTTGGCGACCAGTGCCTCGGCGTTGAAATTCCCCTCCGGATCATGCGCCAGTGCCACATGCGGCGCGCCCTGCTGCCGGATCGCACGGGTCAGGCGGCGGGTATCGACCCCGCCGATGGCGATCCGCCCGCGCCGCGCGAGCCAAACAGCCAGATGCTCCTGCGCGCGCCAGTTCGACGGATCGGTCGGGTCCCATTTGACGACCATGCCGGCGGCCACCGGATCGACGGTCTCGTCATCCTCCGGGGTCACGCCGGTATTGCCGATATGCGGAAAGGTGAAGGTCACGATCTGCCCGGCATAGCTCGGGTCCGTCATGATCTCCTGATAGCCGGTCATCGCGGTGTTGAAGCACAGTTCCGCCACCGTCTCGCCCGCCGCGCCAAAGCCCTGTCCGTAAAACAGCGAGCCATCTGCAAGCGCCAGGCAGGCGGTCGGGCGGGGGCGTGTCGCTTGGGCCATGTGGGCAGATCTCCGGTCTGAGCAAATTGGCGCATAACTAAGGCTGCGCCCGGGTCGGGTCAAGGGCCGGATCAGCCGACCGCATGATCGTCTGACGGTTGCCATGGCCGTGGCTTTTCAGTAGCCTTGGCGTCTTGTGGAGAGACCATGGGGATGGAACGAATGGAATTGCGCGACCGGGTCAATCAGGCCCTCAAGCAAGCGATGCGGGACAAGGATGCCAGCCGGCTGGCCACCCTGCGCCTGATCAACGCCGCGATCAAGGACCAGGAAATCGCCGGGCGCAGCGCCGATGGCGCGACCACCGTGGGCGATGCCGAGATCATGGCGATCCTCGCCAAGATGACCAAGCAGCGCAACGAAAGCGTGCGCGCCTATGAAGAGGGCGGGCGCCTCGACCTGGCCGAGCGGGAACGCGCGGAAATCGAGGTGATCGAGGAATTCCTGCCGCGCCAGCTGGACGACGGGGAAGTCGCCGCCGCCATCGACAAGGCGATCGCCGATGTCGGCGCCAGCTCGATCCGCGACATGGGCAAGATCATGGGCAAGCTGAAAGAGCGCCATGCCGGGCAGATGGACTTCGGCGCGGTCGGCCCGCAGGTCAAGGCTCGGCTGGGCTGAGCCCGCGCCCCGGCCCGGGGCCGGGTCAGCCCGCCTCGGCCAGCCGCGCCACGTAGCGCGCCAGCGTGTCGATCTCGAGATTGACCATGTCGCCCATGGCCACGTCGCCCCATGTCGTCACCTGCTTGGTGTGGGGGATGAAGTTGATGCCGAACTCGCGCCCGGTCACCTCGTTGACGGTGAGCGATGTGCCGTTGAGCGCGACCGAACCCTTGGGCGCGATGAACCGCGCCAGATCGCCGGGCGCGCGCAGGGTGACACGGGTGCTGTCGCCCTCGTCGCGCAGGCCCACCACCTCGGCCAGACCGTCGACATGGCCCGACACGATATGGCCGCCCAACTCGTCGCCGACCTTGAGCGCACGTTCGAGATTGACGCGCTTGCCCTCGGCCCAGGTCGACAGGTTGGTCTTGGAGACCGTCTCGGCAGAGATATCCACGTCGAACCAGTCCGGCCCCAGCCCGACCACCGTCAGGCACACCCCGTCGCAGGCGATCGAGGCCCCGATCTCGATCCTCGCGGTGTCATAGGCGGTGGCGATGCGCGCGCGCATGTCGCCGCGTTGCTCGACGGCCCGAATACGGCCGGTATCGGTGATGATCCCTGTGAACATGCGCGGCACTCCCTTGATCTGCCCCGGACGTAGACCCGCGCGGCGGCCAAGACAAGCCGCGCCGTCACGCGGGGCTTATTTTCGCCAGAATTTCGAGCTATCAGGATGCAAAAGCGATGTGAGGGAAGAGTAGACCATGTCAGGGCTGACCGGCGAAGGCCGCGCCTTCCTGTTCCTGCAAGGGCCGCACGGGCCGTTCTTTTCCCGGCTCGGAGACATGCTGCGCCGGGCCGGGGCGCAGGTCTGGCGGGTGGGCTTCAACGCGGGCGACAGCACGTTCTGGCGCGACAGGGCGCATTACATCCCCTATCGCGACCCGGCAGAAGACTGGCCCGAGCGGTTTCGCGCGCTGCTCAGCGACAAGGCGATCACCGACATCGTGCTCTATGGCGATACCCGTCCGGTCCATGCCCAGGCGGTCGAGATTGCGCGTGCGGCGGGGCTGACCGTGCATGTGTTCGAAGAGGGTTACATGCGGCCCTACTGGGTGACCTATGAGCGCGGCGGCACCAATGGCCATTCGCGCCTGATGGAGATGAGCGTACCCGAGATGCGCGCGGCGCTGGCGCAATCCGACATGGATACCGCCATGCCCCCGGCAAGCTGGGGCGACATGCGCCAGCACATCTTTTACGGCGCGCTCTATCACGGCTTCGTCCTGTTCCTGAACCGGGGCTATCGCAGCTTTCGCCCGCATCGCGCGCTGAGCGTGGGGCAGGAATTTTCACTCTATCTCAAGCGGTTGCTCTTGATGCCCGCGCAGGCCATCGAGCGGGGCATCGCCACGCGGCGCATCCGCACCGGCGGGTTTCCCTATCACGTGGCGCTCTTGCAACTGGAACATGACGCCTCGTTTCAGGCGCATTCGCCGTTCTCGTCGATGACCGAGTTTCTGGAGACAGTGATCGACGGCTTTGCCAAGGGCGCGCCTCCGCATCATCACCTGGTGATCAAGGCGCATCCGCTTGAGGACGGGCGCGCGCCCATTCGCGCCACGCTGCGCCGACTGGTCGCCGCGCACCGGCTGAAGGGCCGCGTGCATTATCTGCGCGGCGGCAAGCTTGCAAGGCTGCTGGACGAGGCGCGCTCGGCGGTCACCGTCAATTCCACCGCCGCGCAACAGGTGCTGTGGCGTGGCATTCCGCTGCGCACCTTCGGGCAGGCCGTCTATGCCAAGCCTCAATTCGTCTCGACCAAGCCGTTGCGCGATTTCTTCGCCGGGGCCGAACGGCCCGACCGACGCGCCTATGCCGACTACCGCCGCTTTCTGCTGGAAACCAGCCAGGTCGCGGGCGGGTTCTATTCCGCGCGCGGGCGTCGTCAGGTGCTGCGGCAGGTGGTCGACATGATGCTGTCGCCAGATGATCCCTATGACGCGCTCAGCCGGGGCACCGCGGCCCCACGGCAACAGTTGCGCCTCGTTCCCTGACGCCAGGCTACGGAAAAGCTGGATTTTCGGATGCTACTTCGGTAACTTCACGGAAAAAGACCCGAGGCAGAACAATAACAGGTCGAGGAGACCGAGCAGTGATATCCCGACAAACCCGATGGGCGAAGCCCGTCGCGCTTCTGGCGATCGTGTCGATCCTGGCCGGATGCGCCCTGCCCCGCGTGGGGCCCACCAAGAGCGAAATCTACGCAGGTTCAGTGCAACGACAGGGCGATGCCTTTGTCGTGGCGGTCAATGACCGGGTCACGCGCGTGACCTCGGTGCAACCCGCGCTCGGCTTTACCGAGGATTTCAAGAATGCCGGGCTCCTCGGCTCCGATATGATCAGCCCCGGCGACACGCTCGGCCTGACCATCTGGGAGAACGTCGATGACGGGTTGCTGGCCGGGGAAGCCACCAACCAGACCATCCTCGAAGAGGTGCAGGTCGACGGCTCGGGCTTCATCTTCGTGCCCTATGCGGGTCGCATCAAGGCGGCGGGCAATACGCCCGAGGGCGTGCGCCGGGTGATCACCGAACGGCTCGACCAGCAGACGCCGGATCCGCAGGTCGAGGTGCGCCGCGTGGCGGGCGACGGCTCGACCGTGTCGATCAGCGGCGCGGTCACCGGTCAGGGCGTCTACCCGATCGAGGCGCCCACGCGCACACTCTCGGCGATGATCGCGGCGGCGGGCGGTATCGCGATTGAGCCGGAAGTGGCGCAGATCACCGTCATTCGCGGCGATCACCGCGCCAAGGTCTGGTTCCAGGATCTGTTCAAGAACCCGCAATTCGACATCGCGCTGCGCGGCGGCGACCGGATCCTCGTGGAATCCGACACCCGCGCCTATACCGCGCTCGGGGCCACCGGCACGCAGGCGCGCGTGACCTTCGAGACGCAGACCCTCAGCGCGCTCGAAGGGCTCGCACAGGTCGGCGGCCTGACCACCTCCGCCGCCGATCCGACCGGCGTCTTCGTATTGCGCAACGAACCCGCCGATATCGCCAATCAGGTGCTTGGCCGCGACGATCTGACGGGGGCACAGCGGCTGGTCTACGTGCTCGACCTCACGCAACCGAACGGCATGTTCCTGGCGCGCGATTTCGCGATCCGCGACGATGACACGCTCTACGTGACCGAGGCCCCCTTCACGCAATGGTCCAAGGTCATCGCGGCGCTCACCGGCACTCTGGGCGCGGTCGGCTCGATCTCCACGGCATCGAGCACGCTCTCCGGGGACTTTTGACGCCGATGCAGGCGCGTGACCCCGCCGGGGAGGGTGATCCCCCCCGGCGGGTTTTCTATTTCAACGCAGGCTTTCTGCGGCAGGCGCGGCTCCGGCGTATCCTGTCGCTGGCGGGGGTCGATCTGCGCCTTGGCCGACCGACATCGGACGATCTGATCGCGGTCTGGGGCCGCAGCCCCTATGCCGCGCGCGGCGAGGCGATGGCGGCGCGCAGCGGCGCGGGGCTCGTCCGGGTCGAGGACGCCTTCCTGCGCTCGCTCTTTCCCGGGCGCGCAGGCAGCCCGCCCCTCGGGCTGGTGATCGACCGGCGCGGCATCTATTTCGACGCGGGCGCGCCCTCGGATCTGGAGCATCTGCTGGCCAACCATCCGTTTGACGACACCGTGCTGATGGACCGCGCGCGCGGTTGTATCGCGCGGCTGCAAGAGGCGCATCTGTCAAAATACACGGCTTTCGATCCCGAGACCCCCTGCCCCGATCCCGGCTATGTGCTGGTGATCGACCAGACACGGAATGATGCCTCGGTCACCCATGGCGGAGCGGATGCCAACAGCTTCCGCGAAATGCTCTACTGGGCGCAGGAGGAAAACCCCAGCGCGCCCATTCTGATCAAGACCCATCCCGAGACCGCACAGGGCCATCGCGCTGGCTATTTCTCAGCCTCCGATGAGAGCGACCGCATCCGCCTCTTTTCCGATCCGGTCAGCCCCTGGGCGCTGATGGGGGGGGCCATCGCGGTCTATTGCGTAACCTCGCAACTGGGGTTCGAGGCAATCTATGTCGGCCATCGCCCGCAGGTTTTCGGCCAGCCTTTCTATGTCGGCTGGGGCCTGACCGAGGATCGCCACCCGAACGGCCTCACGCGCCGGGGCCGCGCGCTCAGCAAGGCGCAGCTTTTCGCGGGCGCGATGCTGCTCTATCCTACCTGGTACGATCCACATCGCGACCGGCTCTGCGAGGCCGAGACCGCCATCGAGGCGCTCGCCGCCGAGACCCGCGCCTGGCGCGAGGATCGCCACGGCTGGTCCGCGCATGGCATGCGGCTGTGGAAACGCGCGCCGTTGCAGCGGTTTTTCGGACGCTATCGAAGGCTCGACTTTGCGCCGAAAGCAGAGGCCCGCCGCCCGACCATGGTCTGGGCGTCGCAAGAGGGGCCCGAGGGTGCGGTGCGGGTCGAGGACGGTTTCCTGCGCTCACGCGGGCTCGGTGCCGATCTGGTGCCGCCGCTGTCGCTGGTACTCGACGATCTGGGGATTTACTACGATCCCAGCCGCGAAAGCCGCCTGGAACGCCTGATCGCCACGCGCGCCAGCCTGCGCCGCGATCAGCAACACCGCGCCGAGGCGCTGATCACGGCGCTCACCCGGCACGGGCTGAGCAAGTACAACCTTGGGGCCGCCGCGACCGACCTGCCGCCGGGCCATCGCATCCTGGTGCCCGGTCAGGTCGAGGACGATGCCTCGATCCGGCTGGGCGCGGGGGAGGTCCACACCAACCTCGCCCTTCTGCAAAAGGCGCGCGCCGAGAACCCCGGCGCGGTGATCCTCTACAAGCCGCACCCGGATGTCGAGGCCGGGCTGCGCCCCGGCGCGGTCGAGGCGGCGGCGCTGCGCGATCTCGCCGACGCGGTGGTCCCGATGAGCGACCCCGCCGCGCTGCTCGATGAGGTGCAGGAGGTCTGGACGATGACCTCGCTTCTGGGCTTCGAGGCGCTGCTGCGCGGGGTCGCCGTGACCACCACCGGCGCGCCGTTCTACGCCGGATGGGGCCTGACCCGCGATCTGGGCGCGGTGCCGCCGCGCCGCCGGGCACGGCCAACGCTGGCCGGGCTGGTACATGCCACGCTGATCGACTATCCGCGCTATTTCGACCCGGTCACCGGCACCGCCTGCCCGGTCGAGGTGGTGGTGGATCGGCTGGCGCATGGCCCCTTGCCGCGCGCCGGGCGCGGCAACCGCCTTCTGGCCAAACTGCAGGGAGCGCTTGCGACCCATGCCCATCTCTGGCGATAACTCCGCACCTCACCCGGCGCGCACCGCCTCGCGCGCGGCCCCGGCCCGGCTGAAATAGCCCTCACCCAGCTTGACCCGCTCCAGGATGCCGGGACGCGGCGACCAGAGCGGCGGGGCCATCGGCGAGAGCGCCTTCATGTCCTTCAGCACCGCCATCAACCCGCGCTGATCGGCATGGCAGAGTGGCCCGCCGCGTCTGCGCGCATAGCCCAAGCCGCAGACCATGATCACATCGAGATCCGAGGCCCGCTGCACCGCCCCCGCCGCAAGCAGGCGCTCGGCGGCATTGACCAGCGCGGCATGCAGCGCATGGCGCACTGTCACCCCGCCGGGCAGCGGTACCTCCGCCGCCTCGGCGAATTCGCGCGGCGCGCGCGGCCCGTCGGGCGGGTGATCGTAAAAACCGCGCCCGACCGCACGCCCCGCCGCGCCCTTGTCGATCCGGTCGGCCAGCGGGGCCAGCACATCGCCGGGCAGGCCAAGGATATCGGCAACCCGGTGCAGCCTTGGTGCGACCTCCGCCAGCCCGTTCTCGTCCATCGCCAAAAACGGCCCCGTGCGCAGCCCGAGACGCTGCGCCGCCGCGTCGATGCGTGGCGGCGCAAGGCCCGCGCGCATCAGTTGCAGCGCCGCAAGGCGCAGCGCGCCATCCATGACATGACCCAGCCCCGGCCCCGCCTCGGGGCGCGCGGCGCGCACCACCGTCACCCGCAGCGCCGCCATCAGCCGCGCGAGGCTGGCCACGGTATCGGCCTCGCCAGACTGACCCTCTGGCACGCCGATCTCGGCGCAGCGCGTCGCAGCAACCGGCGGATAGAGCCGTAGGCCAACCCCCGGCCCGGCAAAACCCGCGCCCATGTCCAGCCGCGCGAAAAGCCCCGGCTCGGTCGCCACTCCCTCGGCCGCCAGCCACAGGTCGGCGCGGCGTTCGGCGCTGTCGCCGCTCAGCCGGGCCAGCCAGTTGTCGCGCGCCTCGGCCTGCATCTGACCCCGCGCCACCCGCGCATCGAGCGTCCGGCGCAGCGCGGCGGGCAGGTCGGGATCGTCCGACCAGACCGTGCGCCCGCCCGCCAGCAGCACCAGCGCCACCTCGCCCAGACCGCGCCCCGACAGGCCCACGCGCGCAATCTCGCGCACCTGACCCCGGCGCAGTTCCGGCAGCCCCGCCGCCCGGCGCTCGGCGGCGTAGACATGGCGCTGCGCGCGTGCCTCGGGACTGCGCAGACGCTCATCGAAGAGCACGGACTCAAACTCTTGGCCCTGTGCCGCAGGCAAAAGTTGCGCCGCCTCAACCGCGCGCAGGATATCTGCCGCCGCCCCCGTCTGCCCCGGCATCCTGGCGCGCACCGCCGCAATCGCCCGCTGATAGCCGACCGGATCCGAAAATCCACGCGTCGCATCACATGTGCGCGGCCAACGCCCCGCTTCCGCCAGCCGTGCGGCCAGCGCGCGTGCAGCCGCCTCGGGGGACTCCTCGGTGATCTGGTCGAAGACGCTGCGCAATCGCGGATCGCTGGCACGCGTCGGCTGGCCGGAGAGCATGAATTCCAGCGCGACCTGCGCGCCGACAAGGCGCGGCAGGCGTTGCGTCACGCCCGCGCCCGGCATCATCGCTAGAGTTATTTCCGGCAGGGCAAGCCGGGTCGTGGCCTGCGCCACCCGGCCGTGCGCCGCCAGCGCCAGCGCCAGCCCCGCGCCGAGGGCAGAGCCGTGCAGCGCCGCCACGACAGGTTTGGCAAAGCCTTCGATCCGGTCGCAGAGATCGCCCACCGAGGGCGGCACGCCCGGCGCATCATATTCGGTCAGATCGACGCCCGAGGAAAACCCGATCCCGGCCCCGGCCAGCACCACCGCGCGGCAGGTGTCATCTGCCGCCGCCGCGTCGAGCGCGGCCAGCAGCGCCGCGCGCAGGTCGGGCGAGAGCGCGTTGGCCACCGGCCGATCAAGCCGCAGAACTGCGATGCCCTCGCTCTGTTCTGTCTTGATCGTGCCGCTCACACCCAATCCGCCCGTCCTGAATGACCATTGGAGCAATTACTACGAAGAATCGCCCCATACGCAAGCGCGGGCAGGGTGCAGCGGGCGTTCAGACCGGCATATTGTCGAATTCGGCCTCGATCGCCTCGCTCAGCAGGGTCTGGTGCAATTGCTTGACGCGCGGCGGGACGGCCTGCCCCTCGGCGCGCAGATGCGCGATCGCCCGGCGCAGCCGGGGCTCGTGCCGGTAGCGGGTCTCTGGCCCGTCCTGACCGACGAGGGTCTGGATCTGGTCAAGTTCGGCGGTGACGTTGATCATGACATTCCTCCCAAATGAAAGACAACCATAGCGTGTCTTCTCTCGGTGGCCCAGACATAGATCCGTTGCGCGACAAAATTGTGAACTGAGTCACGACATCTGTGCGGCACATGCCCGGCATAGTGGCGTTTCAGGCAGTACGTCGAGCCGATCGGCCGAAATCTGCTCACCGCAAGAGGCGCAGATCCCGTAGGTGCCATCGCGCAGGCGGCCAAGCGCCGCGCGGATTCGCACGATCTCGTCTTCGCCGCTCCGGCCCAGCCGTTCCAGCACCTCGTCGCCCTCACGCTCAACGGCAAGCTCTTCCCAGTCACGCGATTTCGGGGCGTCAAGCTCGGTCTCGATGGCGTGCAACCGCCCGTCGAGCACCTTGAGCCGCTGCATCAGCGCCTCGCGATATGTCGATATATCCAGCATGATTGATCCTCCGCAATTTGGGGCATGATAGCGGATCTGCAGGAGACGCACATTGACCCACATCAATCCTGACCGGAACGCAGGCTCAGGCGTCCTGCCGAGCCTGTCTCGCGAGAGCGGTGCCGGGGACGGTCGCGGGGGGCGGCTTGGCAACGCTTTGTTCAGGGGGCGCCGACGCGACGGGCATTTCGGGCAAGGGCGCGGCGGCAGATGACACCAGACGCAGCGCGCGCCAGCCATGGAGTTGCCCCAACCGTGCCTCGGCCACCAGGTGCCCGCCCGCTCCGGTCAAGTGGATCGCGCCCAGACTTTCCGGGGTGAGCGGCAGCACCTGCCCGACGGTCAGCGCGCAGGCGTCACGCAACGGCAGGCTGATCCGCGCCATCACCGCGTCGAGCACCACCGGCGCGCCCAAAGCCACGTCGCTCATCCTGGCGCGCGCGGCGCGCGGAGCCTGCCCCTTTTCGGCAGGCGCATGCGCCGTCACGGGGCGCCGCGCGGGCATGACCAGGTCCAACCGACCGGTCCGCGCCGCCTGCCCCAGATCGGCGGTCACCCGGTAGAGATCGAACTCCGGCGCGTCGAGCGCAAGGCCCAGCGCGCGCAGATTCTCCATCCGGTCGCCAAAGCGAAAGCCGCGCGGCACATAGCCCTCGACCCCGGCGATCATCTCCGCGTCGACCCCGTCAAGCAGGGCGTCGACCAGCGGGGCCACCATCGCCGCATCGGTGCGCGTCGCGCGCCGCGCCGGGGCCACGCCGGGCCGCAGTGTGCCGGTGGTCTGCACCTCGATCAGCGCCGCCATCATCTGCGCATCGAGCGCCAGCGCCCCGCGCGCGCCGCCCGCGCCATCGAGCAGCACGATCAGGCCCTCGTCCTGCATGGTGTCGACCGTCTGCGCCAGATTGAGCCGACGCTGTTCGACGGTGGCGACGGTCAGCGCTAGATCGAACAGCGTATCAGCGGCTCGCGCCAGCGACAGGCGCAGCGCCTTGGCGGGCGACATCGCCCGCGCGTCAGAGCCGTCGCGCGCGGCGCGGGCCTTGCGGTGGATGACCGAAGCTGTGTGTTGGGCTGTCATGGCGCGCGCTGTCCCTCCGTCGCGCCATCCTAGGACCGGCGTGGTTACGATTCCCTTTACGTCTTACGTCCGCCTGCTCACTGCGCCGCCATGCGCCGCGTCTGCGGCAGGCTGACCCGGAACGCAGCACCCTTCTGGCCCGGCAGATAGCTGACCGACCCGCCCAACCGCGCCATGATCTCGCGACAGATTGCGAGACCAAGCCCCGCGCCCCCGGCCTTGGTCTCGCCGATGCGCGAGAACTTCTCGAAGATCACCGCCTGTTTCTCGGGTGGAATGCCCGAGCCGTTATCGGTGAAATCGACAACCACCTGCCCGTCGACCACGCTCGCCCGGATGCTCAGCACCGGCAGTGCGCCGTCACAATATTTGCGCGCGTTGGCGATGAGATTGATGAAGACCTGCGCCAGCCGGTCGAGATCGGAGGTCAGCTCCACAGCCTCCGCCGCGCGGTCGCGCGCGACCATGAGGCCGCTGTCATTGACGCCCGCCGCCCGTTCGGCGCGGTCGAGCAGATCCGACAGCAGGCCGGTCTGCGTGTTGAGCACAACCTGCCCGTTCTCCAGCACGCTCAGATCCAGCAGATCGTCGAGCAGCCGTGTCAGCCGCACCGCCTCATCATGGATGATCGAGGCGTATTTGCTCTGTTCATCCGCCGTCAGATCTCCGGTATCGCGCAGGATCTCCGAGAACGCCCGGATCGAGGTCATCGGGGTGCGCAACTCGTGGCTGATCTGGCTGAGAAACCCGTCTTTCTGCACCGAAAGCTGGGTCAGTTTCTCGTTGGCCTGCCGCAATTGCCGCGCGGTGCGCGCCAGTTCCTGGCTCTTGGCCTCGAGTTGGCTGGAATATTCCATGATCTGCGCGGTCTCGTCGGCCACCGCCATCAGGTCCTCGACCGAGACGGCGGCCCCGCCGACAATCTGGCTGATCATCGCATGCGCCGTCGCCGCCCCCACCGAGCCCGACAGTTCTCGCTCCAGTTCCTGCAGGAAGTCGGGGCTGGGTTCGGGCAGATAACCCGCCACGCCCTGCCGCTGTGCTGCGGCGGCAAAAAGCGCCTGCGCCTCGCGCGCGCCCATGATCCGCTGTGACATGATCAGCAGATCCTCACTCTGCGCCATGCCCCCGGTCCAGCCGCCGGGCGTGCCGGAATGGTCGAATACATTGACGAACTGCGCCCCCTGCAGCCGCTCAAGCGGTTGTGGAAAGCTGAGCAGCGAGCCGAGCAGGAACGCAGCCGTGTTGAGCAATATCGACCACATCAGCGCATGCAGTACAGGATCCATGCCCGCGGCTCCGAAAAGCGCATAGGGACGTAGCCACGAAACCCCCCAGAGACCGTGGTCGAACACCCCCTGCGGCAGAATGAGCGACGGGCCAAAGCTGGGCAGAAAAAGGCAATACAGCCAGAGCGTGGCCCCGACGCTCAACCCCAGAAGCGCGCCGGTGCGCGTGGCTCCGCGCCAGAAGAGGCCGCCCATCAGCGCCGGCAGGAACTGCGACACCCCGACAAAGGCGATGAGGCCGATCGCCGCCAGCGCTGTGCCACCCCCCGACAGGCGGAAATAGAGATAGCCGAGGAACACCACCCCCGCGATACTCAGCCGACGCGCCAGGATTGCCACGTTGCGCACATCGCCCGACACCATCGCAGCACCGCCCGAGAAATGCAGCCATATCGGCATCACCACATGGTTCGACACCATGGTCGATAGCGCGATGGCCGCCACGATCACCATCGAGGTGGCACTTGAGAACCCGCCCAGAAAGGACAGGATCGCCAGCCCGTCGCGCCCGTCCATCAGCGGCAGGGTCAGCACGAAGAGATCCGGATTGGCCCCCTCAGGCATCATGTCGAGACCGACGGCGGCAATCGGCACCACGAAGAGGCTCATCAGCATCAGATAGGCCGGAAAAGCCCAGGCGGCGGTGCGCAGATGGTCCTCGTCCTCGTTCTCGACCACCATGACCTGAAACATCCGCGGCAGGCACAGGAACGCCGCGCCGGACAGCATGGTCAGACCGATCCAGCGCGCGCCCGACACCTCGAAACGTGCGATCGACGACGCCTCGATCCGATCCAACGTGCCCGCAATCCCCCCTGCCAGCCCCCAGACCACGAAAATGCCCACTGCCAGCAGCGCACAGAGCTTGACCACCGCCTCCATCGCGATGGCCATGACCACGCCGTGATGACGCTCGTTGGCATCGAGGTTGCGGGTGCCGAAGAGGATGGTGAACAGCGCCAGTCCCATCGCCACCCAGAGCGCGGTGGACTGCATGTCGGGCAGCGTGGTGGCCGCAAGGTCGGTCTCGGCGAAGGCGGCAAAGGACAGCGTCACCGATTGCAGTTGCAGCGCGATATAGGGCGTGGTTCCGATCACCGCGAGCACCGTCACCAGCACCGCCAGCAGGTTCGACTTGCCATAGCGCGACGAAATCAGATCGGCGATCGAGGTGATGCGCTGACTGCGCCCGACCCGCACGAGGCGGCGCAGCGTCCACCACCAGCCGATCATCACCAGAGTCGGGCCGAGGTAGATGGTCACGAATTCAAGGCCCGACCGCGCGGCAAATCCGACCGCGCCGTAGAATGTCCAGGCGGTGCAGTAGATCGACAGCGACAGCGTGTAGACAATGGGCGAGCGCAGCCAGCTGCCGCGCCCCTGCAACGCCGCCCGGTCCGCGCCAAAGGCGACCGCGAAAAGCAGCACCACATAAAGCACGCAGACCAGAACGAGGGCGTTGAGGATCGCCATCAGCCGTCCTCGCCGTCCGCGGCACCCTCTTCGGCGTCACTGGCGCGCAGATGTCGCGAGATCACGCCCGAGATCGCGACGAGAACAGCCCAGAGCCCGAACACATAAAGCATCGTCTCGGCGGTGCCCGGCGCGCGCGCGCCCCCCTGCCATAACAGCGGTACGCAAAACAGAACGCCGCCGAGCACCGGCAGAAGCCGCGCGCCATCGGCAAGGCGGCGACGGCGGTAGGTGCGCCGCGCCAGAAAGACCGGGCCGCGCTCGGGAGTCATGCCCTCACCAGATCGCGCACCGCTGCCAGCACATCGGCATTGGAAAACGGCTTGGTCATGTATTGGCTGGCCCCCGCCTTCTCGGCCATCTCGCGATCCTTCATCTGACCGCGTGCCGTCAGCATCAGAACGGGCGTCGCGCCAAACTCTGCATCGCTCCGGATTTCGGCCAGGATATCAAAACCACTCTTGCCCGGCAGCATGACGTCGAGAATGATCAGGTCGGGCGTGCGCAGACGCACCGCCTCCATCGCGTCATGCCCGTTGGAATGGGTCTTCACCTCCCAGCCATCCCGCGACAGGATAAAGCTCACCGCCTCGATTATATTCGGCTCATCCTCGATCAGCAGAACCTTTTTCCCCATGCAACCGGCCTCCCCTCCGATGCGCGCGCGGTCAGACGCCCTGCGCAACTATTCCCAATCTCGCGTCCCAAGTCAAAAGCCCTCTGCGATGATCGACGGCTCGCGCCGCGCCACGCAGTCCCTTATCGGGCAAATCCGGCAACTCACGCCCAGTTCGCGGACCGCCGCCGCCCCGCCCGGATCGGGCAAGAGCAGCATATGCGCCTGCATCAGCGCGGGCCGGTCAAAACCCGTTGGGGCTGCCAGACCGGCCACCGCCAGCGCGCCCACCACCTCGCCGCCGCGCCCCACCTGCCGCACCCGGACGCGCAGCGGCACCTGCGGCTGCCCCATCACCTGATAAAGCGGCCAGAGCGCGCAGGCCCCGGCCAGGCGCGGCATGTCGAACCCGTCGAGCGGCTTGCGGAACACCAGCGTGCCCGACGCATCGCAGATCACCAGCCCGACCGGCCCCACCTCGGCCTCGGGCAGCGTGGCAAGCCTGCGAAACACCTGCGCCATCTCCACGCCCGTGGCCTCGGCCAGTTGGTCTGGATACAACCCGATGTTGCCGATCCGCGCGAGGAACGGGCGCAGCGGCAGTGCCCTCGCATCCGCCAGATAGCGCAGCAGCACCTCCCGTGTCAGGCTCTGCGCCGGGTTCGACATCGCCTGTCCGGCCTCGCCTGCCAACAGCCGCGTGACATCGCGCGGCCCTGAAATGTCGCGCTCCAGCTCCTCGAAATGATAGCCGCGCGCGGCGAGATACGCGTGCATCTCGTCCTGCGGCGATTGCACCTCGGCGTCGCGATTGGGCGCGCCCTCCAGATACTTGACCAGCGCCTGCGCGCCCTCGGTCAGCCGCGCGCTGTCCTCGTTGATGTTGCGGTGAAAGCGCGCCTGCCACTCGGGCTCCAGCGCCTCGGTCTCCACCAGGATCGACGAGGTCGAGCGAATGGCCGTCACCGAAGAAATCACCTCATGCAGCGAATCCGCCAGAAAGGGATCATGCGCCAGCCGGTCGGTCAGCGTCTCGATGGTGCGCTCCAGCGCCTGCGTGCGCCGGTAAAGATCGGTCAGCAAGCCCGCCCAGCCCGGAAATCGCCCGGCAAACTCCTCGATCCGGCTCAGTTCGGGGCCATCGGTGCCCGGCTCTCCGGCGGCCTCGCGCAGGGCGGAAATCAGCGTGGCCTCGGCCCCCTCGGACAGAACCTGTGGCTCCACCTCCAGCGCCTGCGCCAGCTTGAGCAGGGTCTTGCCGCCGATTCTGCGGCGGTTATGCTCGATCAGATTGAGGTAGGACGGCGAAATCCCCGCCTGTTTCGCCAGTTCCGATTGCCGTATACCACTGAGCACCCGCCGCTCGCGGATTCGTGTGCCGATCATAAGCCGTTCCGGCATCTGATTTTTCCCTGCCATGAAATGGACTTGCCGCAGTTGCGCGAGAATTTTTTTACAACAAGACGGCCAGTCTTGTCTATAAATTTACAAAAAAAATGTTCCTTCAAAACCAGTTGTTGCGTAATTTTCTGAGCCTCCCGCATACTTGAGCAGCACACTTGTGCTTTGGGGAGGCGCAAGAGGAGGCCCTTCCCGCGATTTACATAATGGGAGGAATTCATGTCCAAATCGAACCTGACACGTCGGGGCCTGATCAAGACCAGCGCAATCGCCGGGGCCGGCGTCGCGCTGCCGACGATCTTCACCGCATCCAGCGCCGCAGCCTTTACCAACGAGCCGACCGGCGGAACCGTGACGCTCGGCTTCAACGTGCCGCAGACCGGTCCCTACGCCGACGAGGGCGCGGACGAACTGCGCGCCTACGAGCTTGCGGTCGAGCACCTCAACGGTGGCGGCGACGGCGGCATGATGAACACCTTCAGCTCCAAGGCGCTGCAAGGCAACGGCATCATGGGCAAGAAGGTCGAGTATGTCACCGGCGACACCCAGACCAAATCCGACGCCGCGCGCGCATCGGCCAAGTCGATGATCGAAAAAGACGGCGCGATCATGATCACCGGCGGCTCGTCCTCAGGCGTGGCCGTCGCCGTGCAGGGACTCTGCCAGGAGGCGGGCGTGATCTTCATGGCCGGTCTCACGCATTCCAACGACACCACCGGCAAGGACAAGAAGGCCAACGGCTTCCGCCATTTCTTCAACGCCTACATGTCGGGTGCCGCTCTGGCACCGGTGCTGGCCAGTCGCTACGGCAATGACCGCAAGGCCTATCACCTGACCGCCGACTACACTTGGGGCTGGACGCAGGAAGAGTCGATCGTCGCCTCCACCGAGGCCCTCGGCTGGGAAACCGTCAACACGGTCAAGACCCCGCTTGCCGCGACCGACTTTTCGTCATACATCGCGCCGGTTCTCAACTCGGGTGCCGATGTGCTGGTCCTGAACCACTACGGCGGGAACATGGTCAACTCGCTGACCAACGCCGTGCAGTTCGGCCTGCGCGACAAGCAGGTGAACGGCAAGAATTTCGAGATCATCGTGCCGCTCTACTCGCGTCTCATGGCGCGCGGTGCGGGCGAGAACGTGAAGGGTATCCTGGGCTCGACCAACTGGCACTGGTCATTGCAGGATGACGCCTCCAAGGCGTTCGTCAAATCCTTCGGCGAGAAATACGGCTTCCCGCCCAGCCAGGCGGCGCATACCTGCTACGTGCAGACCCTGCTCTATGCCGATGCGGTCACCCGTGCGGGCAGTTTCAACCCCTGCGCCGTGGGCGAAGCGCTCGAAGGCTTCGAATTCGATGGCATGGGCAACGGCAAGACCCTCTACCGAGCCGACGATCACCAGTGCTTCAAGGACGTTCTCGTGGTGCAGGGTAAGGAAAACCCGTCCAGCGAGTTCGACCTGCTCGAAGTGGTCGAAGTCACCCCGGCCGCACAGGTCACCTATCCGCCGGATCACCCGATGTTCGCCGGCGGCGAACTCGGGGCATGCAACCCCGGCGCGTGATCTGACGTGACTGACCGGTCGCGCGCCCCGGCGCGCGACCGTTTCCCTCGGCGGTTCACTCTCGCAAAAGACCACCATCGCCTCTAACCCATGGGTGGGAACAATGGACGCAATCATTCTTCAAATTCTCAACGGGCTCGACAAGGGCTCGGCCTATGCGCTCATCGCGCTTGGCCTGACCCTGATCTTCGGCACGCTCGGGGTTGTCAATTTCGCCCATGGCGCACTCTTCATGATCGGCGCGTTCTGCGCCGTCACGCTATCACGCATCCTCAATCTCAGTTACGAGACCATCGACCCGAACAGGACCGACTTTCTCGGTAACCCCGCGAAGATCAAAACCACCTATGTCGAGGACTGGCTTGGCCCCGAGATGGGTGGCGCGATCATCGACTGGGCGGTGCCACTTGCCATCCTGTTCTCTATCCCGATCATGGTCACCATCGGCTTTGCCATGGAGCGCGGGCTGATCAAGCATTTCTACAAGCGTCCGCATGCCGATCAGATCCTTGTGACCTTTGGCCTCGCCATCGTACTTCAGGAGATCATCAAGTATTTCTACGGCGCCAACCCGATCCCCACCGGCGCGCCCGAGGTGTTCCGCGGCTCGTTCGATTTCGGGGTGATGCTTGGCTTTGATGCCAATGCGATCATCTATCCCTACTGGCGCCTCGTCTATTTTGCCTTCGCCGCCGTGATCATCGGTGCGGTCTTCGCTTTTCTGCAATTCACCACTTTCGGCATGGTGGTCCGTGCCGGCATGGCCGACCGCGAGACGGTGCAGCTTTTGGGCATCAACATCGACAAGCGCTTCACCATCATGTTCGGCATCGCCGCCGCCGTGGCCGGGCTCGCCGGGGTGATGTACGCGCCGATCAACTCTCCGAATTATCACATGGGCATGGATTTCCTGGTGCTGAGCTTTGTGGTCGTCGTCGTCGGCGGCATGGGCTCGCTGCCGGGTGCGGTGCTGGCGGGCTTCCTTCTGGGCGTGCTCGAGAGCTTTGCCTCGATGAACGAAATCAAGTCGATCCTGCCCGGTATCGACCAGATCATCATCTACCTCGTGGCCATCATAATTCTACTGACCCGTCCGCGGGGCCTGATGGGCCGCAAAGGCGTGATGGAGGAATAAGACAATGCTCGGACTGAACAAGAAAGACTTCTCGCTGCTTCTCATCGTCGCCGTCCTGGCACTCTTCGCGCCGTTCATCCTCAACCCGTTTCCCGCCGACAGCGCCATGGCGCAGTTCAACGCGGGCTATCCGGACCTGATGCAGCGTTTCGCGATCTACGGGATCTTCGCGATCGGCTTCAACATCCTCTTCGGCCTGACCGGCTATCTCAGCTTCGGTCACGCCGCCTTCCTCGGTGTGGGCAGCTATTCGGCGGTTTGGATGTTCAAGCTGCTCAGCATGAATGTCATCCCCGCGATCCTGCTCAGCGTAATCGTGGCGGGGCTCTTTTCGCTGCTGATCGGTTTCATCTCGCTGCGCCGCTCGGGCATCTACTTCTCGATCCTGACACTGGCCTTCGCACAGATGAGCTTTAACCTCGCCTATTCGGTCCTGACCCCGATCACCAATGGCGAGACCGGCCTGCAACTGACGCTTGACGATCCGCGCATCCTCGGCGTCAGCCGCACCGAGGACGGCTCCATCCCGGTCACCAACCTGTTCGGCATAGAGATGCGCGAATTCACGACGCTCAACTTCGGCAACTGGTCGTTCGACATTTCAGCAGGCTACTACCTCTGCGCGATCCTGATGCTGCTCAGCTTCTACATCGCGATCCGCATCTTCCGCTCGCCCTTCGGCATGATGCTGCGGGCGATCAAGTCGAACAACACGCGGATGACCTATACCGGACTGAACGCGCGGCCCTATGCGCTCGCGGCCTTCGTGATCTCGGGCATGTATGCCGGGCTTGCGGGCGGGCTTCTGGCCTCGATGGACCCGCTGGCAGGCGCCGAACGCATGCAGTGGACGGCGTCGGGCGAGGTCGTGCTGATGACAATCCTCGGCGGCGCTGGTACGCTGATCGGCCCGGTTCTGGGCGCGGGGTTCATCAAGTATTTCGAGAACATCTTCTCGAAGATCAACGACGGTGTCCTGCATAGCTGGTTCAGCTTCATGCCCGACGGGATCGAGAACCTTTTGGTAACTCTGGTGCATCCCTTTGTCGGCAAGGGTTGGCACCTCACGCTCGGCCTGATGTTCATGCTGGTGGTGATCTTCCTGCCCGGTGGCCTGGTTCAGGGCGGTCAGAAGATCGCAAGGCTGTTCCGCCGCAAGAAAGCGGACGACGCCAAGAAGTCCACTCAATCCACCCCCGCAGAATAATAAGGAGCGCAGGACATGGGCATTCTCGAAGTCAAGAACGTCAACAAGCGCTTCGGCGGGTTGCAGGCCTTGGGGGACGTGAACCTCAGCGTCGCGGAAAACTCGGTGCATGCGATCATCGGGCCGAACGGGGCGGGCAAGTCCACCCTGCTCAACGTGCTGATCGGCAAGCTGATCCCCGACACCGGCTCGGTCATGTTTCAAGGCCAGTCGGTGCTGGGGCGCAAGCCCTACGAGATCAACCAGATGGGCATCTCCCGGGTGTTCCAGACGCCGGAAATCTTCGGAGATCTGACGGTTCTGGAAAACATGATGATCCCGATCTTTGCCAAGCGCGACGGTGTGTTCCGGATGCATGCACTCGAAAGCTCGCTGAACGAGAAGGAAATCATTGATCAGGCCGAGGCGATGCTGGAAGACCTCAACCTCCAGGATCAGCGCCACATGCAGTCTGCCTCGATGTCGCGTGGCAACAAGCGGCGTCTGGAAATCGGCATGTGCCTCGCGCAGACCCCGAAACTGCTGCTTCTCGACGAGCCGACAGCGGGCATGGCGCGCGCCGATACCAACAACACCATCGACCTTCTGAAACAGATCAAGGACGAGCGCGACATCACCATTGCGATCATCGAACACGACATGCATGTCGTGTTCTCCCTCGCCGAACGGATCACGGTGCTGGCGCAGGGCAGCCCGCTGGTCGAGGACACCCCCGAAAACATCAAGGGCCATCCCAAGGTGCGCGAAGCGTATCTTGGCGAGACGGCGGCCTGACAGGAGCGCGGACAATGAACGTCAAACCCGACTTTTCCAAAGGCAAGAACTACGCCGAGACCGCCCCCGCCTTCCTCTCGGTGTGGAACATGGAGAGCTATTACGGCGAGAGCTACATCGTCCAGAACATCTCCTTCAACGTCCACGAGGGCGAGATCCTCGCGCTTCTGGGCCGCAACGGTGCAGGCAAGACATCGACCCTGCGCTCGATCGCCCGGATGGACAGCCCGCAGGTCACGCATGGCGAGATCTGGCTCGACCACCAGCCGCTGCACAATATGAGAAGCCACGAGGCAGCAATGGCGGGTATCGGGCTTGTGCCGGAGGATCGCTGCATCATCTCCGGCCTCACCGTCGAGGAAAACCTGCAGCTGGCGCAGATTGTGCCGCCCATCGGCTGGTCCATCGACCGCCTTTACGAACTCTTCCCCCGCCTCGCCGAACGCCGCAGGCAGGAGGGCACGACGCTTTCGGGCGGCGAACAGCAGATGCTCGCGGTGGCCCGCGCCCTGGCGCGCGACATCAAGGTGCTGCTGCTGGACGAGCCCTATGAGGGCCTCGCCCCGGTGATCGTCGACGAGATCGAGAAAACCCTGCGCATCATCAAGGAACAGGGCATCACCACCATCCTCGTCGAACAGAACGCCGTGCGCGCACTGGAGCTTGCCGACCGCGCGGTGATCCTCGATACCGGCGGCATCGTGTTTGACGGAAGCGCCGCTGAAGTCCTTGAAAACGAAGAGCTTCGCGCCGAATATCTAGCGATCTGACGCAGATCCGACCGCCGCGCCGTCTTTCTCCCTGTTGACAGCGGGGAGGCTGTCGTTTTCGATCCAACCGCATGAGCGAGGAGGAGCCATCATGTCCGATCAAACCTACGCGCCAAGCGCGGATTTCGCCGCCAAGGCCCATATCGACGCCGCAAAATACAAGGAAATGTATGCGGCCTCTGTCAAAGACCCGGTGACATTCTGGGGTGAGCATGGCAAACGGATCGACTGGATCAAGCCCTACACCCGGGTCAAGGACGTGACCTTCGACTTCGGCAATGTCTCGATCAAATGGTTCGAGGACGGCACGCTCAATGTCGCCGCCAACTGCATCGACCGCCATCTTGAGGCGCGCGGCGACCGCACTGCCATCATCTGGGAGCCGGACAACCCGGAGGATGCGGCGCAGCACATCACCTACCGCGAGCTGTACGAGAACACCTGTCGCATGGCCAATGTCCTCAAGGACATGGGCGTGGGACGCGGCGACCGTGTGGTGCTCTACCTGCCGATGATCCCCGAGGCTGCCTATGCCATGCTTGCCTGCGCCCGGATCGGCGCAATCCATTCCATCGTTTTCGCGGGCTTCTCGCCGGACGCGCTCTCGGCGCGGATCAACGGCTGTCAGGCCAAGGCGGTGATCACCGCCGACGAGGCGCCGCGCGGCGGGCGCAAGACGGCGCTCAAATCCAACACCGACGCGGCCCTCCTGCATTGCTCGGACAAGGTGAAATGCCTTGTCGTCAAGCATACCGGCGGCCAGACCACGTGGATCGAGGGGCGCGACCACGACTATAACGCGCTGGCCAGCGCGGCCGCCACCGACTGCCCGCCCGAGGAAATGAACGCCGAAGACCCGCTTTTCATCCTCTACACCTCCGGCTCGACCGGCCAGCCCAAGGGCGTGGTGCACACCTCCGGCGGCTATCTGGTCTATGCCGCGATGACGCAGGAACTGGTCTTCGACTACCACGACGGCGACGTGTTCTGGTGCACCGCCGATGTGGGCTGGGTCACCGGCCACAGCTATATCGTCTACGGGCCGCTGGCCAATGGCGCGACCACCCTGATGTTCGAGGGCGTGCCGACCTACCCCGACGCAAGCCGCTTCTGGCAGGTCTGCGAGAAACACAAGGTCAACCAGTTCTACACCGCCCCCACCGCAATCCGCGCGTTGATGGGCCAGGGCACCGAATATGTCAGCAAATGCGATCTCTCGTCGCTCAAGGTGCTGGGCACGGTGGGCGAGCCGATCAACCCCGAGGCGTGGAACTGGTATAACGACAATGTCGGTCAGGGCCGCTGCCCCATCGTCGACACCTGGTGGCAGACCGAAACCGGCGGTCACCTGCTGACCCCCCTGCCCGGTGCCATCCCGACCAAACCCGGCAGCGCCACGCTGCCCTTCTTCGGGATCGAGCCGGTGGTGCTGGAACCGGAATCGGGCAAGGAAATCACCGACACCGAAGCCTCTGGCGTGCTGGCCCTCAAAGATAGCTGGCCCGGTCAGATGCGCACGGTCTGGGGCGATCACGAACGGTTCGAGGCGACGTATTTCCAGCAATACAAGGGCTATTACTTCTCCGGCGACGGCTGCAAGCGCGACGCCGACGGCTATTACTGGATCACCGGCCGCGTCGATGACGTGATCAACGTGTCGGGCCACCGGATGGGCACCGCAGAGGTCGAATCGGCCCTTGTCGCCCATGCCAAGGTCGCCGAGGCGGCGGTGGTGGGCTATCCGCACAACATCAAGGGCCAGGGCATCTACGCCTATGTCACCCTGATGAACGGGGTCGAGCCGACCGAGGAGTTGCGCAAGGAACTGGAAACCTGGGTCCGCACCGAGATCGGCCCGATCGCCAAGCCCGACCTCATCCAATGGGCCCCCGGCCTGCCAAAAACCCGCTCCGGCAAGATCATGCGCCGCATCCTGCGCAAGATCGCCGAGGACGATTACGGCTCGCTCGGCGACACCTCGACCCTCGCCGATCCGGGCGTCGTGGACGAGTTGATCGAGAACCGGATGAACCGCGGCTGAGCCTCATTGCCCGTCATCCTCGGATCTGATCCGAGGATCGCTTGCCTAAGAGATCGCCCGGTCGCGCCGGGCGATGACACCTTCAACCCCACACCACCGTCATCCTCGGACTTGATCCGAGGATCTCCCACCCGGTCACGCCGGGTGATGCCAGCCCCGCAAGCCACCGCCTGCGGGGTTTTTCTGGTTTTGTCGCTATCGGACATGAAAGTCGCAATCGGCTCCTGTAGCCCGAGCATAGTGGCCTCCGTGCCCACCCCCGACAGACCAATGAAAGACCGCTTATGGCGATGTTGTCCGCGCATCCCGCCCCGGTGCCGTCCCGCGCGCTTCAGGGCATTCTCTGTGTCGAGATCGGCATGCTGCTCTTTGTCGGGCAGGATGCGATGATGAAATCGCTGCTTGCGATTTACCCGGTCTGGATGCTGATCTTTGTCCGTTCCGTGGTGACGGTGCTGGTTCTGACGCCGCTGATCCTCTGGCTGGGTGCTCCGCACCGGCTGCTGACCCCGCTCTGGCCACTACACATGGCGCGCGCTTTCCTTTTCGCCTCCGGCTTCTCGATGTTCTACGCCGCGTTCCCGTTCATGGGGCTGGCCGAGGTCTCGACCATCTTCTTCTCGGCCCCGCTGATCACCGCGCTCTTCGCGGCGCTGTTTCTGGGTGAGACCATCGGCCTGCACCGGACGGCGGCGCTGGTGGTCGGCTTTGTTGGCGTTCTGATCGCGATGAACCCGGCGGGCGAGAATTTCTCATGGGTCGCGATCCTGCCGTTCTTCTGCGCCGTCACCTACGCGCTGTCGCAGATCATTGCCCGCCGCATCGGCGAGCGGGAAAGCACGCTCACGGTCGGGCTCTACACGCTCAGCTTTGCCGGGCTGATGATCCTGCCGATGGGCTGGGCCGTGTCGCATCTGCTCCCCCTCGGCCCAGAAACCCACCACCTGCGGTGGGACATGTCGGTGGCTAGCGCGGGCGCGCTGCCTCAACTGGCGCTCCTGGGCCTTGTCGGCATGGCCGGCTACATGCTGCTGTCGCGCGCCTATCAGATCGCCAATGCCTCGCTGATCGCCCCGTTCGACTATACCTACCTGCCCTTTGCCGCCGTGATGGCCTACCTGCTCTGGGATGAGCGCCCGGCGCTGAGCACGCTGGCGGGCATGACGCTGATCATCGGCGCGGGGCTTTACCTCGGCTGGCGCGAATTGCGCGCGGCGCGCCGCAGCGACGATACGCCCTACACCGCCGAGGCGATCTTTGCCCCCGGCAGCGCGCTGCCCGCGCAAATCCCTGAGGATGAGGCCCTCAAGTGACACTCGCCGTCCCCCTGCCCGAGCGCGACCTGCGCGGCTATGTGCTGGTATTCTTCGCGGGCGTGCTATGGTCCACGGTGGGCCTCGGCATCCGCCTGATCGACGACGCGCAAGTCTGGCAAATCCTGTTCTACCGCTCGATCTCGATGAGCCTGCTGCTCTTCATCGTGATCCGCCTGCGCACCGGCAAGAACCCGATCACCCTTGCCCTGCGCATGGGCTGGCCGGGGGTGATCGGCGGGCTGTCGCTGGTCGCGGCCTATACGGGGGGCATCTATTCCGTACAGACCACCTCGGTCGCCAACGCGATGATGCTCTTTGCCTCGGCCCCGCTGATGGCCGCCATTCTCGGTCGCCTGATCCTGCGCGAGAGCGTGCGCCCCGCCACATGGGTGGCCATCGCCGTGGCCAGCATCGGCATCGCGATCATGGTCTGGGACAAATCCTCGGGCGCGGCGCTCAAGGGCAATCTCGCCGCCATCGGCTCGGCGCTTGGCTTTGCCTGCTTCACCATCACGCTGCGGTGGGGCAAGGCCACCGAGATGATGCCGGCGGTGTTTCTCTCGGGTCTCTTCGCGATTGTCATCATGGGGGCGATCTGCCTCGCGCTCGGGCTCGGCTTCGCGCTCTCGCCCAATGATACCGGAATTTCCCTTGGCATGGGGGTGTTTCAGGTCGGCGCGGGGCTCATCCTCTACACCATCGGGTCGAAAACCGTGCCCGCCGCCGAATTGACGCTGCTATCGCTGGCCGAGGTGGTGCTGGGCCCGGTCTGGGTCTGGCTGGTGCTGGGCGAGACCGCGACGCCCAACACGCTGATCGGCGGGGCGGTGCTGCTGACGGCCATCGCAGGCAACGCACTTTCTGGCGCAAGGCGCAGACCGCCGCCACCGATGGTCTGACCCCGCCTGTCGGCAATCCCTTGCCGAGGCGCGTTTTTGCCCGGGAATGAATCGCCCTATCCTGCGTTAACGCAACGTGAACAACGACAGGAAGGACACCATCATGACACGCAGCCTGATCCTTGCCAGCATCACCAGCCTGACCCTCGCGGGATGCATCGACACCACGGACAACCGCGAAATGACCGGCGCCGCGCTCGGCGCGGGCGCGGGGCTGCTCGGGGCGGCGGCGTTCGACGCCGATGCCGGCTGGACCGTGCTCTCGACCCTCGCGGGTGCCGCCGCAGGCACGCTCGTCGCGCGCAACACCCGCACCAACCAATGCGCGTATTCGAACGGCGACGGCACCTATCGCAGCGTACCCTGTTGATCGGGCGGCCGGGCCGGGGCGCCTTGGTGCCGCCAATCCACAGGTACGCGCTTCGGGGCCGCAATCCACCTTGACCAACCCCCCATTCCCATACATATGCGAGAGCCATGACACCGCTCTCGCACATCCGCAATTTCTCCATCGTGGCGCATATCGACCACGGTAAATCCACCCTTGCCGACCGGCTGATCCAGATGACGGACACGGTCGCCGAACGGGACATGAAAGAGCAGTTGCTCGACAGCATGGATATCGAGCGCGAGCGCGGCATCACCATCAAGGCCAACACGGTGCGCATCGACTACAGCGCGCTGGACGGCCAGCAATATGTGCTCAACCTGATCGACACGCCCGGCCATGTGGATTTCTCCTACGAGGTCAGCCGCTCGATGCGCGCGGTCGAGGGCTCGCTTCTGGTGGTCGACAGCACGCAAGGCGTCGAGGCGCAGACGCTGGCCAATGTCTATCAGGCCATCGACGCGGGTCACGAGCTTGTGCCGGTGCTCAACAAGATCGACCTGCCCGCCTCCGATCTCGACCGGGTGGCGGAACAGATCGAAGAGGTGATCGGCATCGACGCGAGCGGTGCGATCCCGGTCTCGGCCAAGACGGGCCAGGGCATCCGCGAGGTGCTGGAGGCGATCATCGCCCACCTGCCGCCGCCCGCAGGCGACCGCGACGCCCCCCTCAAGGCGATGCTGGTGGACAGCAAATACGATCTCTATCTCGGTGTCGTGGTGCTGGTGCGGATCATGGACGGCGTGATGAAAAAGGGCGACCGCATCCGCATGATGCAGACCGGCGCCACCTACAATGTCGAACGCATCGGCGTCTTTCGCCCCGCCATGACCGTGGTCGAGGAGCTTGGACCGGGCGAGATCGGCTTCATCACCGCCTCGATCAAGCAGGTCCGCGACACAAGGGTGGGTGACACGATCACCCATGTAAAACGCCCTTGCGACAAGGCTCTTCCCGGCTTCAAGCCCTCGGTGCCGGTGGTGTTCTGCGGCCTCTTTCCGGTCGATTCTGCGCAATTCGAGGATCTGCGCGACGCGATCGAGAAACTGGCGCTGAACGACGCCTCCTTCAGCTACGAGATGGAAAGCTCCGCCGCATTGGGCTTCGGATTCCGCTGCGGCTTTCTGGGGCTCCTGCACCTCGAGGTGATCCGCGACCGGGTCGAGCGCGAGTATGATATCGAGCTGATCACCACCGCGCCTTCGGTGGTCTATCACCTCTTCATGAAGGATGGCGAGCAGCGCGAGTTGCACAACCCCGCCGACATGCCCGACCCCAGCCATGTCGATCACATCGAGGAGCCGCGCATCAAGGCGACGATCCTGGTGCCCGACGAATATCTCGGCGACGTGCTCAAACTCTGCCAGGACCGGCGCGGCATCCAGCTTGATATGACCTATGCCGGGGCCCGCGCGATGGTGGTCTACGACCTGCCCTTGAACGAGGTGGTGTTCGACTTCTACGACCGGCTGAAATCGGTGACCAAGGGCTATGCCTCCTTCGACTACCAGCTCGAAGGCTACCGCGAGGACAATCTCGTGAAGATGTCCATCCTCGTCAATGACGAGCCGGTCGACGCGCTGTCGATGATGGTCCACCGCGACCGCGCCGAACAGCGCGGGCGGGCGATGTGCGAGAAACTCAAGGACCTGATCCCCCGCCACATGTTCAAAATCCCCATTCAGGCGGCCATCGGCGGCAAGGTCATCGCGCGCGAGACCCTCTCGGCGCTTCGCAAGGACGTGACGGCGAAATGCTATGGCGGCGATGCGACCCGGAAAAAGAAGCTGCTGGAGAAACAAAAGGCCGGCAAGAAGAAGATGCGCCAGTTCGGCCGGGTGGAGATCCCGCAAGAGGCGTTCATCTCGGCGTTGAAGATGGATGATTAAGCCACGGGGCGCGCAAGGTCAAACGCCCGCGCGCCTGTCTGACGGCATCAGAAAATCCATCTCGCCCCGATACCGCACATCGCGATGCACCGAGGAATAGAGCCAATCCTGTGGTGCCGCGACCAGCCCGTGCTTCAGCGGTTTGAGCCAGCAATAGCGCACATGCCTCTGGAAATCCACCTCGTCACGCAGATGATGTTCCCAGAACCGGCGCTGCCAGATACCCGCATCACCCTTGCGCAGCTTGCTTGGCGATCACCGTAGGGTGGGATTCCATCCCTCCCCGTGCGCTGACCGTTGCGCCATGGTGGGGTTGAACCCCACCCTACACCCGTCGCGCAAACTTCGGGTAAAGCGTGACTTGATGGCACCCCAGCGGGTCGAGAAATCCGCATCCCCCGGCGGCAATGTCCAGACCGCGTGCAGATGGTCCGGCAGAACCACCCAGGCGTCTATGGCAAAGGGTCGCTCAGCCTGTGTCATCTGCACCGCCGCGCGCAATCGCACGACCTCATCGACCAGAAGGCTTCCGCCACGCTGCGCGAGGGCCACGGAAAAGAAGACACGTGCGCCAGGCACCTTGGGTCTGCGATACATCGACATGTCAGGACCATATCGGAGCACAAGTTAAGAAGGACTGAACGATATCTCGGCGATGCAGGTGTCGGGTAGAACTCCATCCCACCCATTGCACCAATGCAAGATATCAACCCGACACTCCTCCATGCGACACCCCTTCCCCCGCCACCGCATTGCGCCTATAGCCAGGTCAACCGCCCCCTATCCCGGAGCCCTCCCCCATGACCTGTGCGCTTTGCTCTGCCGATGCCCCGCTGACCGACACCCCCGTGACCGGCGGCCCGGACGGGGCGAGTGCCGCGCTCTGCGCCACCTGCGCCGGGCAGGTCACCGGAACGCCCGACCCCGATCACTGGCGCTGTCTTGCTGCCGCGATGTGGTCCGAGGATGCCGCCGCGCAGGTCCTCGCCGCGCGCATGCTGGCCCGCCTTTCGGAGCACGACTGGGCGCGCGATCTCTCCGCGCAACTCTGGCTCGATGACGAGACCCGCACCTGGGCCGAGAACATCGCCCGCGACAGCGGCCACCGGGACAGCAACGGCGTGCCGCTGATGCAGGGCGATACCGTGGTGTTGATCAAGGACCTGCCCGTGAAGGGCGCCAGTTTCACCGCCAAGCGCGGCACAGCGGTGCGCGGCATCTCGCTGGTGCCCGACAAACCGGCCCATATCGAAGGCCGCGTCGAGGGCCAGCGCATCGTGATCCTGACGGAGTTCGTCAAGAAGCGCAGCTAGGCCCCTCCCGTCTTCTGTCTTGCATTGCAAGGTGGATGCCAACCCACCATCACCTGCATCCGGGCGCGCCGCAGGGATGGGCGGGCCTCCATCCAGCACGCCCGCCCGCCTCCTATCGCACGCCGATCTGTCACCACGCGGCGGATCTGGTCCGTCGCCCTTGCGGCACCACGTCGTGCGCCCCGGCCCCGTGCGCGCTCGAGGCGGTGTATCTTGTGAAGGATTGCATCCCTGCTGGGAGACATGAATGCAGGTTCCCACACGCGCGCGAACAGGGCCCGCGATGTGACGCGAATGACAAGGGACCGGGCGCCGCAGCGCACCCGGGTCCGCGCGGTCTGGGCTTTACCTTTCGCGCGGTGCCGGGCAAAACCGGCACATGACAGAGTTACCGCAGACCCGGGGCCGGTTGACGCGCGACCGCCCGCTTTCCGATCTGACATGGCTGCGCGTGGGCGGCCCGGCGGAGTGGCTGTTCCAGCCCGCCGATACGGAAGATCTGGCGGCGTTTCTTGCAGCCCTTGCGCCCGACATCCCGGTCTTTCCCATCGGCGTGGGCAGCAATCTGATCGTGCGAGATGGCGGCTTGCGCGGCGTGGTGGTCCGCCTCGGGCGGGGGTTCAACCATATTCTCGTCAATGGTACCCGCGTCACCGCAGGGGCGGCCGCGCTCGATGCGCATGTGGCGCGGCGTGCGGCGGAAGCGGGGGTGGACCTGACCTTCCTGCGCACCATCCCCGGCAGCATCGGCGGCGCGGTACGAATGAACGCAGGCTGCTACGGCGCGTATGTGGCCGATCACCTGATCGAGGCACGGGCGGTGACGCGCGAGGGCGCATACCTGACCCTCACCCCGCAGGATCTGAACTTCGCCTATCGCCATAGCGACCTGCCCGCGGGCTGCGTGATCACCGAGGCCACGTTCGAGGGGCAGTCCGGCGCGCCCGAGGCGCTACTCGCCCGGATGGAAGAGCAACTCGCCCGCCGCGACGCCACGCAACCCACCAAGGACCGCAGCGCGGGCAGCACCTTTCGCAACCCCGCCGGGTTTTCCTCGACCGGTCGCGCAGATGACGTCCATGACCTCAAGGCCTGGAAGGTGATCGACGAGGCCGGCTTGCGCGGCGCGCGGCGCGGCGGCGCGCAGATGAGCGAGAAGCACCCCAATTTCCTGATCAATACCGGCGGGGCAAGCGCCGCTGATCTCGAAGGTCTGGGCGAGGAGGTGCGAAAAAGGGTTTTCCAAAACAGCGGAATAGCGTTACAGTGGGAAATCATGAGGGTCGGTGAACCGGCCCCGGGCGAAAGCCTACAGGCAGACTAAAGAAAACGATAACCGAGGCCGTCTGAAACGGCCCGATATATTGAGGCACACGGTGGTTGGTTCGAGCAGAACAGCCTCCAGAATTGCGGTGATCATGGGTGGCCCCTCGGCGGAACGCGAGGTGTCGCTGTCGACAGGTCGCGAATGCGCCGCCGCATTGAGGGAGGCATGGTTTGAAGTGGTCGAGGTCGATGCAGGCCGCGATCTTTCCGCACGCCTGTCCGAAATCTCCCCCGATGTCGTCTTCAATGCTCTGCATGGCCGCTGGGGCGAGGATGGCTGCGTGCAGGGCCTGCTGGAATGGTTGCGCCTGCCCTATACCCATTCGGGCGTTCTGGCCTCGTCGCTAGCGATGGACAAGGAGCGCACCAAATCCGCCTATCGCGCCGCCGGGCTGCCGGTGGTGGATAGCGTACTCGCTCCGCGCGACGAGGTGCGGACGCGTCACGTGATGGTGCCGCCCTATGTGGTCAAGCCCAACAACGAGGGCTCGTCCGTCGGTGTCTATCTGGTGCAGGAGGCCGCCAACGGCCCGCCGCAGCTGTCGGATGACATGCCCGAGACGGTGATGGTCGAGGCCTATGCGCCGGGGCGCGAGTTGACCACCACGGTGATGGGGGATCGCGCGCTGACGGTGACGGACATCCTGACAGATGGCTGGTATGACTACGACGCAAAATACAAACCCGGCGGGTCGCGCCACGTGGTGCCCGCCGAGGTCCCGCAAGAGATTTTCGACGCCTGCATGGACTATGCCCTGCGCGCGCATGACGCGCTCGGCTGTCGCGGGCTCAGCCGGACGGATTTCCGCTGGGACGAGGCGCGAGGCCTGAACGGGCTGATCCTGCTGGAGACCAACACGCAGCCGGGCATGACGCCGACCTCGCTCAGCCCGGAACAGGCGCAGGTGGTGGGAATTTCCTTCCCCGAGCTGTGCCGCTGGATGGTGGAGGATGCTTCATGCGACAGGTAATTCCCCGCGTCGATCCCGCCCCCTCGCGGCTCAGCTACCGGGTGCAGCGCCTGATGCTGACGCCGCTTTATCGCAGGCTCATTCGCTTTGGCCTGCCGGTGCTGCTGCTGGCCGGGGCGGTGGCGATCTATCTGTCGGATGAAGGGCGGCGCGTGGCGATTGTGGATCAGGCCGCCGAGATCCGCCGCCAGATCGAGACGCGCCCTGAATTCATGGTGCGCCTGATGGCGATCGACGGGGCGAGCGAGAGCGTGCAGGCGGATATCCACGAGATCTTCCCCTACGACCTGCCCGCCAGTTCCTTTGACCTCGACCTGCCCGCGATCCGCACCATGCTCGAGGAGTTGCCCGCCGTGGCGCAGGCCACGGTGCGCATCCGGCAGGGCGGCGTCTTGGCGGTCGGGATCACCGAGCGTCAGCCGGTCGCGCTCTGGCGGACGCGCGACGGGATCGAGGTGGTCGACATCGAGGGCGAGAGCATCGCCAGCGTCGCCACCCGCGCCGCCCGCCCCGGTCTGCCGGTGATAACCGGCGATGGGGCACCTGCGCATGTGGCGCAGGCGCTGGAGCTGTTGCAGGCGGCGCGCCCGCTCGGGCAGGACATTCGCGGTCTGGTGCGGATGGGCGAGCGGCGGTGGGATCTGGTCTTGCATGACGGCAAGCGCATTCTGCTGCCGGAAGCGGATCCGGTGCGCGCATTGGAGCGGGTGAGCGTGCTCAGCGCCGCACATGACATGCTCGAGCGCGACCTCGTTGCCATAGACATGCGGATCGGCGCGCGTCCAACGGTCCGGCTGAGCGACTATGCCACCGAGGAATGGTGGCGGATAACGAGCATGACATCAGGGACGGATTGAAGATGATCGAGCTTTACGAATCCCAAAGGGCAATGCGCGCGATGCGCAAGGCGGCCTTGCAGCGGGGTGTGGTGGCGGTGCTGGATGTGGGCACCTCCAAGATCGCCTGTCTGGTGCTGCGGTTCGACGGCACCGGCAGCCTTGGCGAGGCCGAGGAGATCGGGCGCATGGCCGGACAGGCCGGGTTCCGGGTGATCGGCGCCGCAACCACCCGCTCGCGCGGGGTGCGCTTTGGCGAGATCGACGCCATGGTCGAGACCGAACGTGCCATCCGCACCGCCGTGCAGGCGGCGCAGAAGATGGCCAATATCCGGGTCGATCACGTGATCGCCTGTTTCTCCGGTGCCGAGCCGCGCAGCTACGGGCTTGCCGGTCAGGTCGAGCTTGAGGGTCATACTGTCAGCGAGCAGGATATCAGCCGCGTGCTGAGCGCCTGTGATGTCCCCGATTACGGCGACGGGCGTGAGGTGCTGCACGCGCAGCCGGTGAATTTCGCTCTCGATCACCGCACCGGGCTGATTGATCCGCGCGGACAGATGGGTCAGGTACTCTCGACCGACATGCATATGCTCACCGTGGACGGAGCCGCGATCCAGAACCTCGCGCATTGCGTCAAGCGCTGTGACCTCGAACTCGCAGGTGTGGCAAGCTCGGCCTATGTGTCGGGCGTCGCGGCCCTTGTCGAGGACGAACAGGAACTTGGCGCGGCCTGTATCGACCTTGGCGGCGGCACGGCCGGGGTGTCGATCTTCATCAAGAAACACATGATCTACGCCGACAGCGTGCGGATGGGGGGCAACCACGTCACCAGTGACATTTCCATGGGACTGCAGGTGCCGCAGGCTACCGCCGAGCGGATCAAGACCTTTTATGGCGGCGTCGTGGCCACCGGCATGGACGACCGCGAGATGATCGAAATCGGCGGCGATACCGGCGATTACGAGCATGACCGCAGGCGGGTCAGCCGCGCCGAACTGATCGGCATCATGCGACCCCGGGTCGAGGAGATCCTCGAGGAGGTGCGTGCCCGGCTCGACGCGGCGGGCTTTGATCATCTGCCCAGCCAACAGATCGTGCTCACCGGCGGCGGCAGCCAGATCCCCGGGCTCGACGGGCTGGCGAGCAAGATTCTGGGACAGCAGGTACGGCTGGGACGGCCGCTGCGGGTGCACGGCCTGCCGCAGGCGGCGACCGGCGCGGGCTTTGCCAGCGCCGTGGGCATGTGCCTTTTTGCGGCCAACCCGCAGGACGAATGGTGGGATTTCGAAATTCCGGTGGATCGCTACCCGGCGCGCTCGCTCAGGCGGGCGGTCAAGTGGTTCAAGGATAACTGGTAACCCCTATATCTGGCGTTATCGGCGAAATCCCGCGAAAACGGCAAGAAAAATGGCCATATTTGGTGGTCAAAAGCTGTTTTTTTGGTGACGGTTGGGGTATCCATCGGTAAGAATGGACCCAATCAGGCGGAAATCGGCCCGAAAACGTGGCCATAACGACAGGCGGACACAGCGATGACACTCAACCTTTCAATGCCCGGACATGACGAGCTGAAGCCCCGGATCACCGTGTTCGGTGTCGGCGGGGCGGGTGGCAATGCCGTGAACAACATGATCGAGAAAGAGCTCGATGGTGTGGATTTCGTGGTGGCCAATACCGACGCGCAGGCGCTGAGCCAGTCGAACGCGGAACACCGCGTGCAACTTGGCGTGAAGGTGACTGAGGGTCTGGGCGCCGGTGCCCGGGCCTCGGTCGGCGCTGCCGCCGCCGAAGAAAGCATCGAGCAGATCGTCGATCATCTGGCGGGCGCGCATATGTGCTTCATCACCGCCGGCATGGGCGGCGGCACCGGCACCGGGGCGGCCCCGATCATCGCGCAGGCTGCGCGCGAACTCGGTGTGCTGACCGTCGGCGTTGTGACCAAGCCCTTCCAGTTCGAAGGGGCCAAGCGGATGCGCCAGGCCGAGGAAGGGGTCGAGGCCCTGCAGAAGATGGTCGACACCTTGATCATCATCCCCAACCAGAACCTGTTCCGGCTGGCCAACGAAAAGACCACCTTCACCGAGGCGTTCAGCCTTGCCGATGACGTGCTTTATCAGGGCGTCAAGGGCGTGACCGACCTGATGGTGCGCCCCGGTCTCATCAACCTCGATTTCGCCGATGTGCGCGCCGTGATGGACGAGATGGGCAAGGCGATGATGGGCACCGGCGAGGATAGCGGCGAGGATCGCGCCATTCAGGCTGCCGAGAAGGCGATAGCAAACCCGCTGCTGGATGAGATCAGCCTGCGTGGCGCCAAGGGCGTGCTCATCAACATCACCGGCGGGCATGACCTGACGCTCTTCGAGTTGGACGAAGCCGCCAACCGTATCCGCGAGGAAGTGGACCCGGATGCCAATATCATCGTCGGCTCCACGCTCGATCCGTCGATGGAAGGCTCCATGCGCGTCAGCGTCGTGGCCACCGGCATCGACGCGGCCGAGCCGCTCGAGACGCCGCTGCCGCGCCGCTCGCTGGCACAGCCACTCAAGCAGCCCGAGGCCGTCGAGGTCGAAACACCGGCTGTCGCGGACGCATCGGTCGCCGCCCGCCGCGAGGAGCCGGAGCCGTCGCTGTTCGAAGAGGTCGACGCACAGCGCGCTGCCGCCGAGGAGCAGATGGAGGACATCTTCGAGGAGGATGATGCCGGTCTGCCGCCGCCCGCCTATCAGCCGCGCACCGAGGAGTTCGCCCCCGCCGCGCATGGCTCCATGGAGCCTGAAGATGAGGCCGAGAGCTTTGTCGCGCCCCGCGCGCCTGCGCCCGGCACCCCCTCGCCCGAGGCGATGCAACGCCTGCAGGCCGCTGTGGGCAGAGCCGCGTCGCAGCACCAACAGCCGCGCAGCGGGGCTCCTGCCGCCCAGAAACCGGCCGCGGGCGAAGAACGCCACCAGCGCTTCGGGATCAACTCGCTGATCAATCGGATGACCGGCCACAGCGCCGCCCCGGATGCCCCGCGCCCCGCGCGGCAGCAGCCGCAGGTGCAGTCCTCGCCCACGCAGCAGGCCGCACCGCGCGCGCAGGACGAGGACGAGCAGATCGAGATTCCGGCCTTCCTGCGCCGTCAGGCAAACTGACAAACCTGCCTCGAAACACGTCATGAAAGGCCGCCGTCAGGCGGCCTTTTGCGGTGCGTCGGCAGCAGTCGCCGGTCGCGCGCGGGCATCGTCACCGCGCGATGTTTCAATCGGTTGCAAAGATTGAATTGAGCGGACGCGGGTCCCGACGTACAAGCGCGGAAACCGCCGCGATATGTCCTGCTCCCAAAGGGGAGGGCATGCCCGGATCCGGTGCGAATGAAGCGACTGGCCGCGCTCGGGGGTGACCGTGCAGAGAACGATCAAATTTCCGTTGATCTTCGAAGGGGTCGGGCTGCATGGCGGCAGGCAGGCCCGCATGGTTCTGCGGCCTGCCGCGCCGGGCACCGGCATCTTGTTCCGCCGCACCGATCCCGGCACCGCCGCAAGCGTCATCCCCGCCCTCTGGCACCGGGTTGCCCCCTCGGCGCTCTGTACGCGGCTGACCAATGCTGAGGGCGCGTCGGTCAGCACCGTCGAGCATCTGATGGCCGCCCTTGCGGGCTGCGGCATTCACAATGTCATGGTTGATATCGACGGGCCCGAACTGCCGATCCTCGATGGCAGCGCCACGCCCTTCGTCGAAAAGATCCTGGCCGCCGGAACGCAAGTCAGCGCCGAACCGCTGCGGGTTATGCGGCTGCGTCGACCCGTTCATGTGGCGCGCGGCGAGGCCCGCGCCAGCCTGTCCCCCGCCCCGACCCTGCGCATCGAATTCGACATCGCCTTTGCGGATACGGCGATCGGCGTTCAGCGCAAGTCGCTCGACATGTCCAATGGCAGTTTCGTGCGCGAATTGTCGAATTGCCGCACCTTCTGCCGCCGGGCCGATATCAGCACGATGCATGCGAACGGGCTTGCGCTTGGCGGGTCTTTTGACAATGCGGTGGTGGTCGATGACGACCGGGTGCTGACACCGGGCGGGCTGCGCCACTGGGACGAGGCGGTGCGCCACAAGATGCTGGACGCAATGGGCGATCTGGGCCTCGCCGGGGTCGCGATCCTGGGCCATTACCGGGGCCATCTCGCGGGCCATGCGCTGACGGCCGCCTTGCTGCGCGCGGTTTTCGCCGACCCCTCCAACTACGAGATCGCGACCTGCGACAGCCGCACTGCGGCCGGGCTGCCGGGCGCGGGCCTCTATTCCGAAAGCCTTGCCCGCGCAGCCTGATGTCCCGGCCCGTAAAATGCGGCAAAGGCGTTTTGCACCGCGAATTTCTGTGCTAGGAGCAGGGTCACATGCGGGGCCTGCCCCCCGCCCGGACGAAACCTGGAGAATGAACGCGCATGAGTGAGGGCAAGCCCCGGGCCAGACTGATCGGCGCCGCCGTCGCGGTGCTGGCACTGGTCGGCTGCGGCGACCGCGAAAGCGTCGAGCGTGGCACGGTGAATTACGAGAATTACACCGCGCAGCAGATTTTCGAGCGCGCAGAGTATGATCTGGCGCAGAACGATCCCGATCTCGCCGCCCAGAGCTTTGCCGAGGTCGAGCGGCTCTATCCCTATTCCGATCTCGCCAAGCGGGCGGTGATCATGCAGGCCTTTGCCCATCATCAGGACCGCGATTACGAACAGAGCCGCTCCGCCGCACAGCGCTTCATCGACTTCTACCCCACCGATGAGGACGCCGCCTATGCGCAATACCTGCTGGCGCTGAGCTATTACGATCAGATCGACGAGGTCGGGCGCGATCAGGGGCTGACCTTTCAGGCGCTGCAATCCCTGCGCGAGGTGATCGAGCGCTATCCTGACAGCGAATACGCCAATGCCGCGATCCTGAAATTCGACCTTGCCTTCGATCATCTTGCCTCCAAGGAGATGGAGATCGGCCGCTACTACCTCAAGCGCGACAACTTCGCGGCGGCGATCAACCGGTTCCGCGTCGTGGTCGAGGATTTCCAGACCACCACCCACACCGCCGAAGCGCTGCACCGGCTGGTCGAGTCGTACCTCTCGCTCGGCCTGGTTGACGAGGCGCGCACCGCCGGGGCCATCCTGGGCTACAACTTCCGTGGCACGGAGTGGTACGAGGACAGCTACAAGCTCCTGACCGGGCGCGGGCTGACGCTGGAGGCGGCGGGCGACAATTGGCTGCGGCAGGTCTATCGCCAGACCATTCAGGGCCGCTGGCTATAAGGGATGGCGGGGTGAAACCCCGCCCTACGGGTTCACTGCATGCTCTGTGCGCTTGAAATCCGCGACATTCTGATCATCGACCGGCTGGAATTGAATTTCCGGCCGGGTCTCAACGTGCTGACTGGCGAGACCGGCGCGGGCAAGTCGATCCTGCTCGACAGTCTCGGTTTCGTGCTGGGCTGGCGCGGGCGCGCCGATCTGGTGCGCGCCGGGGCCGAGCGCGGCGAGGTGGTGGCGGTTTTCGATCTCGGCCAGGGCCATCCGGCACGCGCGGTGCTGGAGGAGGCGGGCTTTCCCGACAGCGACGAGCTGATCCTGCGGCGCGTCAACACCGCCGACGGGCGCAAGACCGCCTGGGTCAACGACCGGCGCGCCTCGGGCGAGGTGTTGCGGCGGCTGTCGGCGGTGCTCGTCGAACTGCATGGCCAGCAGGACGATCGCGGCCTGCTCGACCCGAAGGGACATCGCGCGATCCTCGATGCCTATGGCGATCTCGGGGCGCAGCGCGACGCCTTGCGTGCGGCATGGGGCGCGCGGTCGAAGGCGCGCAAGGCATTGGACGACGCCGAGGCGGCACTCGACAAGATGCGCACCGAGGAGGATTTCCTGCGCCATGCCGTGGCCGAACTCGACGCGCTCGATCCGCAGCCGGGCGAGGAGGAAGAGCTCGATATCCGCCGACGGCTGATGCAGGGGGCCGAGCGCATTCGCGAGGATATCGCCCGCGCGGCAACGCTGATCGGGTCGGACGGGGCGGAAGGCGCGGCAGGTGATGCGCTGCGCTGGCTCGACGGGGTCTCGGATCAGGCCGAAGGGGCGCTTGACGCCCCGCTCGCCGCGCTTAACCGCGCGCTCGTGGAGCTGGACGAGGCCGGGCGCGGGGTGGAGCGCGCGCTCGAGGCGATGAGCTTCGATCCACTGGAACTGGAACAGGCCGAGGAGCGGCTCTTCGCGATCCGGGCGCTGGCGCGCAAGCACGGGGTGCAGCCCGACGATCTTGGTGGCTTTGCCGACAACCTGCGCGGCCAGATCGCGGCCCTTGATGCGGGCGATGCGGATCTTGAAACCCTGCGCGCGGCGCTCGAGGAGGCCGACCGCGCCTATGAGACCGGGGCCGAGGCATTGAGTGCCGCCCGCCACGCGGCCGCGCAGGCGCTCGACCGCGCGGTCATGGCGGAACTGGCCCCGCTCAAGATGGAGCGCGCGGTTTTTACCACCGCGATCCGCTTGGTCGAGCCGGGGCCATCGGGCCGCGACGAGGTGACCTTTACCGTCGCAACCAATCCCGGCGCACCGGCGGGACCGCTCAACAAGATCGCCTCTGGTGGGGAGTTGAGCCGCTTCCTGCTGGCGCTGAAGGTCTGTCTTGCGGGCACCGACAGCGGCCTGACGATGATCTTCGACGAGATCGACCGCGGGGTCGGCGGGGCCACGGCGGATGCCGTGGGTCGGCGTCTGGCGCAGCTAGCCGAGAACGGCCAGGTGCTGGTGGTCACGCATTCGCCGCAAGTGGCCGCGCGTGGAGCGCATCACTGGCGGGTCGAAAAGCGCGTGCAGGCGGAGATGACCCTGTCCACCGTGACCGCGATGGACGGGCCGGAGCGGCTGGACGAGATCGCCCGGATGCTCTCGGGCGACCGTATCACCGAAGAGGCCCGGCTGGCGGCGCGGGCGCTGATGCAAGGCTAGGCGCAGCGATCTGTCCGGCCTTTTCCGCCGTTCAACGTCACGTGGCAGGGTGGGTGAAACCCAAGGTGCAGCGAAATGGCGACTGGCCATAAACACGGGGTCCGCCCCCCGACCGCGACGGCCCGCAGATGAGCAAACCGTTCTTTCCGGATCGCGGTAAAATCTTCGTGCACCCGACTCGGTGCGACACCAACGACCGGATTGTCACTTGATCGCCCCGCCGCACGGGTGTTGATAAGAGCCATGAAACCCAAGATCCTCAGCACCCTGCCCGGCTATACCGTCGCGATGCTGCGCGCCGACGTCCTTGCCGGGATCACCGTGGCGATGGTGGCTCTGCCGCTCAGCATCGCCATCGCCATCGCCTCGGGCGCGGACCCCGCCACCGGACTGACCACGGCGATCATCGGCGGGTTCCTGATTTCGGCCCTCGGCGGGAGCCGGGTGCAGATCGGCGGACCGACAGGCGCCTTCATCGTCGTGGTGTACGGCGTCATCGCAGAATATGGCCATGACGGGCTGATCCTTGCCACGCTGATGGCGGGCGCGATCCTGCTCGTTGCGGGGGCATTGCGCGCGGGCAGCCTCGTCCGCCATATCCCCGAGCCGGTGATCCACGGCTTCACCATCGGCATCGCGATCATCATTGCCACCAGCCAGATCCGCGACCTGCTCGGCCTGACCACCGACGACCTGCCAGGCGAATTCCTCGAAAAGCTGGGCGTGCTCTGGCAGGCGCGCGACACGCTGAGCAGTGCCTCCCTGATGATCGGCCTTGGCACCATGATCCTGATCGTCGCCCTGCGCCGCGCAGCACCGCGTTATCCGGGGCTCATCCTCGCCGTAGGGGCGGCCTCGGCGGCGGTGGCGTTTTGGCACCTGCCGGTGGACACGCTCGGCGCGCGTTATGGCGCGCTGTCGGCGACCCTGCCCCTGCCCGCGCTGCCCGATCTCAGCCTCGCACGGATCATCGAACTACTGCCCTCGGCTCTCGTGATCGCGTTCCTTGCGGGGGTGGAATCGCTGCTGTCGGCCTCGGTGGCCGACCGGATGATCGGCGGCAGATACCGCTCCAATGCCGAGGTCATCGCGGGCGGCGCGGCGAATATCGGATCGGCGCTCTTTGGCGGGCTGCCCGCCACCGGGGCGATCGCGCGCACGGCGACCAATGTGCGCGCGGGCGGACTCACACCCGTGGCGGGCATGGTCCATGCAGTGACCATCCTGATCGTGATGCTGCTCGCTGCCCCGCTCGCGGGCTATCTGGCGATGCCCGCGCTGGCGGGCCTGCTGATCCTGACCGCGTGGAACATGGCCGAACCGCAGAAATGGCGTGGCTATATCGCCCTGCCTCGGGCCGACCTGGCGCTGTTGCTGCTCACCCTTATCCTTACCGTGCTGGCCGATCTGACCGTAGCCATCGGCACCGGCGCGGCGCTCGGCCTTGCGCTGCGGCTGCGACGACGCAACGCGCCGCCCGCCGACTGGGACACGCCCGACCGGTAAGCGGCCGACCGGTAAGCGGCCGACCCGCCGCCATAACCCGATCGAAATCGCCATCTTCGGTGCGCGAATTCTGCGGATTGCGCCATGCCTCGGCGGAGAGGTGGAGATCATGGAGATCCTGCGTGGCAGCCCCCGTCGGCTGGCAGCGACTGTGGCTGTTCGCGCCATGGTCGGCCCCTATGATACCCATGCATCATCATTGCGTCCAACCGATTCAGGGAAAATCACGCAACAAATGCAAAGAAGAGCCCCCGATTTGCGACATTTTATCCGCCATATCGCCTTGACGCCCCCCACTGCCAGACCTAATGTCTCGGCCACGCAGCAAGGGAGTCGCGCGGGTGGACACGCTAGTAGACATCGCAGGCACGTGGCGCATGGGCCGGTAACGGACACCCTGGTGGTTCCCCATGCGCCCCCGTCTCACGACCGGGGGCTTTTTTATGCGAACTGAAATGACGTCACATACGGAGCACAAGCACATGACACGTCAGATGACCGGAGCGAAAATGGTGGTTCAAGCCCTCAAGGATCAGGGCGTGGACGTCGTATTCGGATATCCCGGTGGCGCCGTGCTACCGATCTATGACGAGATCTTTCAGCAAAACGACATTCGTCACGTCCTCGTGCGCCACGAACAGGGCGCGGTGCATGCCGCCGAAGGTTACGCACGCGCCACCGGACGCCCCGGCGTCGTTCTGGTGACCTCCGGTCCGGGTGCCACGAATGCCGTCACCGGCCTCACCGATGCGCTGATGGACAGCATCCCGCTGGTCGTGCTGACCGGTCAGGTGCCCACATTCATGATTGGCAACGATGCCTTTCAGGAGGCCGACACGGTGGGCATCACCCGTCCCTGCACCAAGCATAACTGGCTGGTGAGCGACACCAAGCACCTGTCGGACACGATCCATCAGGCGTTTCATGTCGCGACCTCGGGCCGCCCCGGCCCGGTGCTGGTCGACATCCCCAAGGACGTGCAATTTGCGGCGGCCGATTATGTCTCGCCCCAAAAGGCGCGCACGCATCACTATCAGCCGCAGGTCAAGGGCGATATCGAGGGAATCACCGATCTGGTGGCCGCGATCGAAAAGGCCAAGCGCCCGATCTTTTATACCGGTGGCGGCGTGATCAACTCGGGGCCCGCCGCGAGCCAATTGCTGCGTGAACTGGTCGAGGCCACCGGCATCCCGATCACCTCGACGCTGATGGGCCTCGGGGCCTATCCGGCCTCCGGCAGGCACTGGCTTGGGATGCTGGGCATGCACGGGCTTTACGAGGCCAACATGGCGATGCATGGCTGTGATCTCATGATCAATATCGGCGCACGCTTCGACGACCGGATCACCGGGCGGCTCGATGCGTTCAGCCCCGACAGCATCAAGGCGCATATCGACATCGACCCCTCGTCGATCAACAAGGTGATCAAGACCGACATCCCAATCGTAGGCGACATCGCGAATGTTCTCGGCGATGTGCTCGAAGTCTGGAAGGCACGCGGCGGCAAGGTCAACCGCGAGTCCATCGCCAAGTGGTGGTCCCGGATCGAGGAATGGCAGAAGGTCGATTGCCTGAAGTTCAAGCAGGCGGGACCCACGATCAAGCCGCAATACGCGCTCGAACGGCTTGAGGCATTGACCAAGGGGCATGACCGCTACATCTGCACCGAGGTCGGTCAGCACCAGATGTGGGCGGCGCAATATCTCGGCTTCGAGGGCCCCAACCGCTGGATGACCTCGGGCGGCTTGGGCACCATGGGTTACGGCTTTCCGGCCTCCATCGGGGTGCAGATGGCCCATCCCGAGGCGCTGGTGATCAACGTAGCGGGCGAGGCCTCGTGGCTGATGAACATGCAGGAGATGGGCACCGCCGTGCAATACCGCCTGCCGGTCAAGCAGTTCATCCTCAACAACGAACGCCTCGGCATGGTCCGGCAATGGCAGGAACTCTTGCATGGCGAGCGGTATTCGTCGTCGTGGTCCGAGGCGCTGCCCGATTTCGTGAAACTGGCCGAGGCCTTCGGGGCCAAGGGCATCCTCTGCCGCGACCCCGCCGATCTCGATGACGCGATCATGGAGATGCTCGATTACGACGGGCCGGTGATCTTCGACTGCCTCGTCGAAAAGCACGAGAACTGCTTCCCGATGATCCCGTCGGGCGAGCCGCATAACAAGATGCTTCTGGGCGAAGCCTCCACCAAGGACGCCATCAAGGAAGGCGGCGCGGTGCTGGTGTAAGCCCATTTTCTTGAAAAGAAAAAGTCCCGGAATTTTTGAAAATTCCGGGACAAGGAAGCCTCAACAAGGAATACATCAATGTCCCCCCTGAAAATCAAAAAAGGCTCGTCCAAGCATTCCGCCTATAACCTGCGCCCGCAATTCTCGGACGTACAGGAAACCCATACCCTCGCCGTGATCGTCGACAACGAGCCCGGCGTTCTGGCCCGCGTGATCGGCCTCTTCTCTGGGCGCGGCTACAATATCGACAGCCTCACCGTGGCCGAAGTCGACCATACAGGCCACACCTCCCGCATCACCATCGTCACCACCGGCACCCCGCAGGTGATCGAGCAGATCAAGGCGCAGCTGGGCCGTATCGTGCCGGTGCACGAGGTGCATGACCTCACCGTCGAAGGGGCGAGCGTGGAGCGTGAACTGGCGCTGCTGAAGGTGCAGGGCGAGGGCGACAAGCGGGTCGAGGCGCTGCGTCTGGCGGATATCTTCCGTGCCAATGCGGTCGACAGCACACTGGGCAGCTTCGTCTTCGAGATCACCGGCGCGCCCGACAAGATCGATGCCTTCGCCGAATTGATGCGGCCCCTGGGACTGGTGGAAATGGCCCGCACCGGCGTCGCCGCCTTGTCGCGCGGTGCCTGATCTCAGACGCCGGGCTGCGCGGCCCCACGGCGTGCGGCCTCGCGCAGCAGCAATTGCGGGGCCTGGGCCGCGACACCCTGCCTGACCAGTTGCACAGCCCGGGCCTGACGCAGGATGCCCGTCCCCGGCCCGTCCACCTGAACGAGATCCCCGGCGGTCGCGGCGGGGATCGTCCTTTCGTGCGATCCGTCGTAATAGACCAACCCGCCCTGATCCTCGCACCAGATCAGAAGCCGCAGACCGGGCGCATCGCTCCACAAGACGATCCCGACCATGTCATCCCCCCATCCTGCCCATATCCGCGCGAGGGTTGCACGGCACGGCGATCACGCGGAAAGCAAATAAGCGTGAGCGCGCGCAGCGCGCCCCGATGTCGCCTTGAGGAAAGCCGAAGGTCGCAGACGGACGGCCCCGCCGCCCTGATCGCCCCTAATCTGCCGCAAGCATGATGTTCAGGAGACGATGCGATGCCCCCTTCCTTGACCGATCTCTCGCAGGTACGCGCCTCCGTGGCGCAGGCGCATGGCCTGCCCAATGCGCATTACATCGACCCCGCAGTCTATGAGGAAGAAAAGCACGCGCTGCTGTTCAGCCAATGGGCCGGGCTTGCCGTCGCCGCCGATGTGCCGGAACCGGGCGACGCCAAGCCGCTCGAATTTCTCGGCATGCCGCTGCTGCTGATCCGGGACAAGGACGGCGATGTTCGGGTCTTCCAGAACATCTGCCGCCATCGCGGCATGATCCTCGTTGAGGAACCGCGCAAGATCGAGGGGGCCATTCGCTGTCCTTACCATTCGTGGTGCTATTCGACCAAGGGCGCGCTCGTCTCGACACCGCATGTCGGCGGGCCGGGCCACAACACCCATGACAGCATCAAGCGCGATGAGCTTGGCCTCAACGAGGTCCGCAGCCATATCTGGCGCGATGTCGTCTGGATTAACGTCTCGGGCGACGCCGCGCCGTTCGAGGAGGCGATGGCCGATCTGATCGCCCGCTGGTCCGAATTCGACCTGCCGCTCTATCACGGCGGCCATGACAGCCGGTTCGAGCTTGAGGTGCAGACCAACTGGAAACTCGCCGTCGAGAATTACTGCGAGAGCTATCACCTGCCCTGGGTGCATCCCGGTCTCAACAGCTATTCCAAGCTGGAGGATCATTACCACATCGAGAAACCGGGCGAGTATTCCGGTCAGGGCACGATGGTCTACCGTCAACTCACCAACGAGGACGGCGAGAAATTCCCCGATTTCGAGGATGTCGGCGCCAGGTGGAACGAGCAGGCCGAATATATCGCGGCCTATCCCAACGTCCTCTTGGGCGTGCACCGCGACCATGCCTTTGCCATCGTTCTCGAGCCAAAGGGGCCCGAACGCACCGTCGAGCACATCCACCTCTACTATTCGGTGCCGCGCAGCGACGAAGGGCTGCGCATGCGCAACACCCAGCTTTGGAAGACCGTGTTCGAAGAGGATATCTTCGTGGTCCAGGGCATGCAGCGCGGCCGCCACGCCGAGGGGTTTGACGGCGGGCGCTTCTCGCCGGTGATGGACAGCCCAACGCATTGCTTTCACGACTGGGTTGCGGGCAAGATCGAGGCGCATCGCGCCCTCGCGAGGGCGGCGGAATGACGGATCTCGATGCGAGAATGATCAGCGCGCACCAGGCGGGCGACCGCCGCGCGCTGATCAAGCTTTATGCCCAGGCCGCCGATGCGGTGAACGATCTCGACGCGTCCTGCTTCTACCTGACCCATGCCTATGTCTTCGCGCTCGAGGCGGGCGCGCGCGAGGCGGGTGCGCTGCATGCCCGGCTCAAGGCGCATGACCGCGAGGCGTGATCTGGCCTGCCGACAGATTACTTAAGCGAAAGCGTTTCGAACATCGCCGCACCGATCTTGGCGATGGCGGCATTGCGCGCGGGCATGTCCGCATCGTTCTGTGTCATGTAGATCGCGGCCAGAACCGGGCGGTCGGGCGACGGCCAGACCACCGCGATAATAGAGCGCGAGCCATGCCCGCCGGCACCGGACTTGTCACCGATAATCCAATCCTCGGGCAGGCTGGCACGCAATAGATCGTCCGCGACCGCATCGGCGATCATCCAGCCGACGAGTTGCTGGCGCGAGGCCGACGACAAGCTGTCGCCGAAGAGCAGCGCCTTGAGCGTGGACAGCGCAGCGCGCGGCGTGCTGGTATCGCGCATGTCGCCCGGCCTGCCCTCGTTGAGCGCGGTCTCCCAGCGGTCGAGGCGGGTTGTCCGATCGCCGAGCGCGCGCAGCGCGGCGGTGAATCCCTGTGGACCGCCGATTGTTGCCAGCAGCAGGTTGCCCGCCGTATTGTCGCTGATCGTGATGGCGGCCTCGCACAGTTCGCCGACGGTCATCCCCTCATCGACATGGCGTTCGGTCACGGGCGAATAGGTCACCAGATCGTCGCGCCCAAAGGCGATGCGACGGTCCAGACGCTCCTCTCCGGCATCGACGCGGACCAGGATCACCCCGCAGAGCAGGGCCTTGAACGTGCTGGAAACCGGAAACCGCTCGTCAGCCTGGTAACCCCAGTCCTGACCGCTGGCGAGATCCTCCATGGCATAGCCGATACGTCCGCCGAGACGTGTCTCGACCTCCTGCGCGGTCCGTTGCAGCGCATCCTGGGCAAAGCTGCCGTTGGCAGAGGTCAGCAGCACCAGCGTCAACCCTCCTGCTCTGAGAATGGTGCGGATGCGGGTTGGCATGAACGTCATGGCGTCCTCGTTTGGTGGTGACAACAGGGGTACGGTGCCCTGCGGATACCGGGTATATCGTCTCACTCCAAATGAAAAAGCTGTAGTCCGGACCGGCGATTTGACACCCTGAGCCAAAAGCGCTGCTAAGACTCCGGGGAGGACCGGCCCGGTTGAAAGGCGCCCTCATCCCCCTTTCCCGCGCCGCCCGCGCGGGATAGCATCGCGCCCATGGAATCGCCCGTCACTCCTGAGACAGCACTCGCCAGCCTTGCCTGGCAGATCGAACTTGGCGCGACCGAGGCGATCGGCGATGCGCCCGTCAATCGGTACGCGGTCCCCGAGACACTGGCGAAATCCGCAGCACAGCCTGCCACCGAGTCCGCCGCACAGGTCGCCGCCGAGGCCGATCCGGTGGCAGAGGCGACAGCTGTCGCCGCGACGGCCCCGACGCTCGACGCGCTGCGCACGGCGCTTGCCGCCTATCCGCATTGCGACCTGCGGCGCGGTGCGCGCAACCTGGTGTTCTGTGACGGCAGCCCCGCCGCGCGGCTGATGATCATCGGCGAGGCGCCGGGCCGCGACGAGGATATGCAGGGCAAACCCTTCGTGGGCCGCGCCGGGCAGTTGCTCGACCGGATGTTCGGCGCCATTGGCCTGTCGCGCGGGGCCGAGACGCCCGAAACCGCGCTCTATATCACCAATATCCTGCCGTGGCGTCCTCCGCAGAACCGCGACCCCAATGCCGATGAGATCGCCATGATGCGCCCCTTCATGGCGCGGCATGTGGAACTGGCCAACCCCGATCTCATCGTCCTGATGGGCAATATCAGCTGCGAGGCGGGGCTGGGCAAGCGCGGTATCACCCGGTTGCGCGGGCAGTGGGCGCAAGCCTATGGCAAACCCGCCCTGCCGATGTTCCACCCGGCCTATCTCTTGCGCAACCCGGCGGCCAAGCGCGAGGCCTGGGCCGATCTTCTGGCGCTCAAGGCGCGGCTTGCGGGGCGGGCATGATCGTCGATCCGCTGACACTGCTGGCTTTTGTCCCCGCCGCCCTCGCGCTCAACCTCACGCCGGGGGCGGACATGATGTTCTGCCTCGGCCTCGGGCTGCGGGCAGGCCCGCGCGCGGCCATCGCCGCGAGTGCGGGCATCTCGGCAGGCGGTATCGTGCATGTCACGCTGGCGGGGCTGGGTCTTGCCGCCGTGATCGCCGCCCTGCCGCTGGCGCTCGACGTGATCCGCTGGCTCGGCGTGGGCTATCTTCTGTGGCTCGCCTGGGGGGCGCTGCGTCAGGGGCCGATGCGCCCCGACGCGCCCGTGCTGCGCCCCGCCCGCGCCTTTCGCGAAGGGATGCTGGTGAACCTGCTGAACCCCAAGGTGATCCTCTTCGTGCTGGCTTTTGTTCCACAATTCATCGACCCCGACCGCGCCATCCTGCCGCAATTCCTGGTCTACGGCCTTGTGCTGGCCGTGGGCGGGTTTGTCATCAACGGCGCGGTCGGCGTCTTTGCCGCGGGGCTGGGCCGCCGCCTTGCCACCTCGGCGCGCTTCAACCGCGGGCTGGGCTACGCCTCGGCCGCGATCTTCACGGCGCTTGCTGCCCGTCTTGCCCTCATGTCCCGGAGCTGACCAATCATGTCCCGCATTGACGACACCAAGGATTTCATCCCCGTCCGCATCGCCGTTCTCACCGTCTCGGATACCCGCGACATGGCCGATGACCGCTCCGGCGATACGCTGGTCAAGCGACTCGAGGCGGCGGGTCATATCCTTGCCGACCGGATGATCGTGCGCGACGAGCGCGATCAAATCGCCGATCAACTGCGCGAATGGGTAGCGAGCCCGGAGGTGGACGTCGTGATCTCCACCGGCGGCACCGGCCTTACGGGGCGCGACGTGACGGTCGAGGCGCATCGCGATGTCTACGAGAAAGAGATCGACGCGTTTGGCACGGTCTTCACTATGGTTTCGATGCAGAAGATCGGCACCTCGGCGATCCAGAGCCGAGCCACGGGCGGCGTTGCGGGCGGCACCTATCTCTTTGCCCTGCCCGGCAGCCCAGGTGCGTGCAAGGACGCCTGGGACGACATTCTTGGCCCGCAACTGGATTACCGCCACCGCCCCTGCAACTTTGTCGAGATCATGCCACGGCTCGACGAGCATCAGCGCCGGAAATGAATGCGGCCCGCGTATAACTCTCCCGTGACTTGGCATTTGGCCTGTCGCGGTTAAATGTAGTCCATCCGCCAGCCCGCCGGGCCGGTGATAAGAGAGTGGCACGCCATGCGGTTTCTGCGTCAGGGGCTTTTCGGCCTCTTCCTTCTGTCACTGACCCTGGGTTTGCTGGCCTATGCCGGACAGATCGTGGTCAGCGCCGTGCAGGAGCGCATGGCCCAGGAGCCGCGCGCGCCCGAACGCCGCGAGCGGGTCTTTGCCGTGCGCACGGTGACCGCCGAAGAGGCGCGAATCACACCCGTCCTTTCGGCCTTTGGCCAGATCGAGAGCCGCCGCACGCTGGAAATCCGCGCCCAGGTGACCGGCATTCTCACCGAACTGTCACCCGATTTCGTCGAGGGCGGTGCGGTTCAGACCGGGCAGTTCCTCGCCCGGATCGACCCCGCCGATGCAGAGACCGCCGTCAGCCGCGCGCGCACCGATCTCGACGACGCCCGCGCCGAAGAGCGCGAGGCCGCCCGCGCGCTCGACCTCGCACAGGACGAGTTGGCCGCGCGCCGCGATCAGGCCGAGATTCAGGACCGGGCGCTGGCCCGCCAGCGCGACCTCGAAGACCGTGGCGTCGGCACCCTGACTGCGGTGGAAACCGCCGAATATAACGTAGTACAGGCACGACAGGCGGTGCTTGCCAGCCGCCAGGCGCTGGCCTTGGCCGAGGCCCGCGTCGATCAGGCCAAGACCGCGACCGCCCGTGCCGAACTGGCCCTGTCCGAGGCCGAGCGGCGCCTGGCAGAAACCCGCATCACCGCCGGATTTTCGGGCACGCTTAGCGATGTGACGGTGATCGAGGGGCGGCTTGTGACGGCCAATGAGCAGATGGCCACCCTCGTTGACGGCACGGCGCTCGAGGTCGCGTTCCGCGTCTCGACCTCGCAATATGCCCGTCTTTTGAATGAAAACGGCACGCTGCTGCCCGCCCCCGTCACCGTCACGCTCGACACCGGCGGGCTCGACCTGACCGCCACCGGACAGATCACCCGGCAATCAGCGAGCCTGGCCGAAGGCGAAAGCGGCCGCATGCTCTTTGCCACACTCAGCGTTGCCCCCGCCATGAAACCGGGCGATTTCGTTTCCGTCAGCGTCGAGGAACCCGCGATTGAGGCGGTGATCCGCCTGCCCGCCACAGCCCTCGGGCCGGAGGGCACGGTGCTGGCGCTTGATGCCGAGGAGCGGCTCGAAGCCCTGCCCGTCACCCTGCTGCGCCGTCAAGGCAATGACATCCTCGTGCGCGGCACAGGACTTGCCGGGCGCGAGGTGGTCAGCGAACGCAGCCCGGTCCTCGGCCCCGACATCAAGGTGCGCCGCCTGAGCCCGGAGGCCAATGCCGGGGCGACCCTCACGCTCGACCCCGACCGCCGCGCCCGCCTGCGCGCCTATGTCGAGGGCGACCGCGCCATGCCCGCACCGATGCGCGCCCGCCTGCTGGCTGAACTGGAACGCCCGGAGGTGCCCGCGCAAACCGTCGAACGGCTCGAACGCCGGATGGGGGGCTGAGGCGAATGATCGGCCTCATCTCATGGTTCACCCGCCACCGCACGGCGGCCAACCTGCTTCTGGTGCTGCTGATCGCACTTGGCCTGATGGCGATGCCGCGCATGCGCGCGCAGTTCTTCCCCGATATCATCATCGACAACGTTTCCGTCTCGGTCACATGGGAAGGGGCGAGCGCCGAGGACGTGGACAGCGCCATCGTGCAACTGCTCGAACCTGCCCTGCTGGCGGTCGAGGGCGTTGAAAGCTCGCGCGCGTCGAGCCGTGAGAACAGCGCTTCCGTCGTGCTGGAATTCGAGCCCGACTGGGACATGGGCCGCGCCGCCGACGAGGTGCAGGCGGCACTCGATCAGATCACCACCCTGCCCGAGGAGGCCGACGAGCCAGTGGTGCGGCGCGGCGCGTGGCGCGACAGCGTGACCGATGTGGTGATCACCGGCCCGGTGGGCACCGAGCAACTGGCGCGCATCGCCGACGAATTCGTGGCCCGGCTCTTCGACGCGGGCGTGACCCGCACCACGATCGAAGGGGTCGCCGCCCCCGAAACGGTGGTCGAGGTGCCCGGCTCCAACCTCATCGCGCATCGCATCACGATGGAAGAGATCGCGACCGCCATCGCCGCCGAGATCACCAGCGACCCGGCAGGCGACATGGAAGGGGCCAACACCCGCGTGCGCACCGGCACCGCCAAACGCAGGCCCGCAGAGATCGCCGAGATACCGCTACGGATGGAGCGCGATGGCACCGCCCTCACCATCGGCGATGTGGCGCATATCCGGGTGGCGGGGGCGGCGCGCGACGTGGCCTATTTCGTCGGCGACACCCCGGCGATCTCGGTCAATGTCACCCGATCGGCCAAGGGCGACGCGCTCGATATCGAGGCGCAGGTGCGCGACGTGGCGGGCACCATGCTGCAAACCCTGCCCGAGGGGGTCTCCATCGACCTCATCCGCACCCGGTCCGAGGCCATATCGGGCCGTCTCGACATGCTCTTGGACAATGCGCTGACCGGGCTTGCCCTTGTGGTCGGGCTGCTCTTTCTCTTTCTCAACGCGCGCACCGCGTTCTGGGTGGCGGCTGGCATTCCGGTGGCGATGCTGGCGGCGGTGGCGATCATGTATGCCGCCGGGCTGACGCTCAACATGATCTCGCTTTTCGCGATCATCATCACCCTCGGCATCGTGGTGGATGACGCCATCGTTGTGGGCGAACATGCCGACGCGCGCCACCGCCGATATGGCGAGCCGCCGATGGTCGCCGCCGAACGCGCCGCCGGACGCATGGCGCTGCCGGTCTTCTCGGCCACGCTGACCACGCTGATCGCCTTTTTCGGGCTTGCGGTGATCGGCGGGCGGTTCGGCGACCTGATCTACGACATTCCCTTCACCGTGATCGCCGTGCTGGCGGCGAGCCTGGTGGAATGCTTTCTCATCCTGCCCAATCACATGGCCCACGCGCTGGCCCATTCCGCCAGGGCGCATTGGTACGACCTGCCCAGCCGAGTGGTGAACCGGGGCTTTACCTGGGTACGAGAGCGCGCCTTTCGCCCCCTTCTCGGGCTGCTGATACGGGCGCGCTATGTGGTACTTGCAGGTGCGGTGCTTCTGCTGGCGACACAGATCGGCAGTTTTTTGCAAGGCGACGTGACATGGCGGTTCTTCAACGCGCCCGAGCAGGGCAGCGTCTCGGGCAATTTCGCCATGGCGCCGGGCGCCAGCCGTGCCGACACGCTGGCGCAGATGCGCGAGATGCAGCGCGCGACCGAGGCGCTTGGCGCGGAGTATGAGGACCGCTACGGAGCCAATCCGCTCAACCATGTGATCGCCCAGGTGGGCGGCGCCTCGGGGCGCGGTCTGTCGGGCTCTGACACCAAGGATGCCGACCTGCTGGGCGGCATCTCGATCGAGTTGATCGACCCCGACCTGCGCCCCTATTCCAGCTTTGCCTTCGTCGCTGACCTGCAGGAAAAGGTCACGCAACTGCCGCTCACTGAGACGCTCAGCTTTCGCGGCAGCCGTTCGGGGCCGGGCGGCGATGCGCTCGACGTGGAGCTGCACGGAGCGACGGCAGAAGAGCTCAAGCAGGCCGCCGAGGCGCTCAAATCAGCCCTCGCGCGCTACCCGGAGGTCTCGGCGCTCGAAGACAACCTTGCCTATGACAAATCCGAACTGATCCTCGATCTGACGCCGCAGGGCGCGGCCATGGGCTTTACCATCGACGATCTGGGCCGCGTCCTGCGCCACCGGGTAAACGGGATCGAGGCCGCCACCTATCCCGACGGACCGCGCTCCGCCGAGGTGCGGGTCGAACTGCCCCGAGGTGAGCTCACCGCCGATTTCCTCGACACCATGCAACTGCGCGCGCCTTCGGGGCAATACGTGCCGCTCGGGGACGTGGTCAGCGTGACCGAGCGCACCGGCTTTGCCACCGTGCGGCGCGAGAACGGTCTGCGCCTGATAAACGTGACCGGCGACATCTCCGAAGACGACCCGGCCCGCGCCGCCGAGATCAGCCGCGCATTGGAGGCTGAAATCCTGCCCGAGATTGCCGCCACACATCAGGTCGAATACCGCCTCGCGGGGCTCTCGGAGCAAGAGGACGAGTTCATGGCCGACGCGCGCATGGGTCTGATCATGACGCTTCTGGGCATCTACCTCGTTCTGTCTCTGGTCTTTGCCAGTTGGACCCGGCCCATCGTGGTGATGGCGATCATTCCCTTCGGCCTTGTCGGCACGATCTGGGGGCATGCGCAATGGGATGTACCGCTGTCGATGTTCACCGTGGTGGGCCTATTGGGCATGACCGGGATCATCATCAACGATTCCATCGTTCTGGTGACCTCGATTGACGAGCACGCCGAAACGCGCGGGCTGATCCCCGCGATCATCGAGGGCACCTGTGACCGCTTGCGCCCGGTGCTACTGACGACGCTCACCACCGTTCTGGGGCTGGCGCCGCTCCTGTTCGAGCGGTCCACGCAGGCGCAATTCCTCAAGCCCACGGTGATCACGCTGGTTTACGGCCTGGGCTTCGGCATGCTGCTGGTGCTGCTGGTGGTGCCTGCCCTGCTGGCCATCGGGCGGGATCTGAGCCATCCCGTCACCGCGCTGCGCCGGGGTCTGCGGGTGCGCCGCGCGGGGCTGCGCGCGACCCTCGGGACGGGAGCCGCGATGGTCCTCGGCTGGTTTGGCGCCACGATGGGCTGGACGCTTGTCACCGGCGCCCTGCCCGCGCCCTTTGCGACGCTCCTGCCGCTTGCCCCCCTGATGGCCGCGCTCGCGCTATTCGTGACCGGCGCAGCCCTGCTCCTGATGCTGATCTATCTGGCCTCGACCTTCCGACGCCGCGCTGCCTGATCGCCCTTGCACACGCCGCCGCGCGACGCTACCCCATGCCCCATGCGTATCATCCGGGACTACACATACGTCACCGAGGCCGATCGCGGGGCCTCTGTCGCCATCGGCAATTTCGATGGCGTCCACCTCGGCCACCTGTCGGTGATCGACCGGGCGCGCGCTGCGGGGCGCGAAACAGGTGCCCCCTTGGGCATCCTGACCTTCGAGCCGCATCCGCGCGAATATTTCGCCCCCGACGCCCCCCCCTTCCGCCTGATGGGCCGCGAGGCACGCGCGCACCGGCTGGAAAAACTCGGCGTCGAGCGGCTTTATGAGATCAACTTCAACGCCGCCCTCGCCTCGCTCACGCCCCATGCCTTTGCGCAAAGCGTGATCCGCGACGGGCTGGGCCTTGCCCATGTTGTCGTCGGCGCGGATTTCTGCTTTGGCAAGGGGCGCGCCGGGAATGCCGCCGATTTGCAGGCGTTCGGCGCGGAAATGGGCTTTGGCGTGACCATCGCGCAATTGCTCGAAGGCGAGGCCGGTCAGGTCTCTTCCACCGCCATCCGCCGCGCGCTCTCAGACGGCGACCCACGCGCCGCCGCCACCATGCTGGGCCATTGGCACCGCATCGACGGGCCGGTGGTGGGCGGCGAACAGCGGGGTCGCACGCTTGGCTATCCCACCGCGAACATGTCCATCGAAGGGCTGCACCCACCGAAATTCGGCGTCTATGCGGTGCTCGTCGATGTGCTGGACGGACCGCATAAGGGGCATTACCATGCCGCCGCCTCACTTGGGCTGCGGCCGATGTTCCACGGCGAGGTGCCCAATCTCGAAACCTTCATCTTCGACTTCTCCGGCGATCTCTACGACGCGCCGCTGTCGGTCGCGCTGGTCGATTACCTGCGCCCCGAGGAGACATTTGACAGTCTCGACGCCTTCATCGCGCAGATGGATGCCGATTGCGCCCGCGCGCGCAGCATACTGGCCGCGCTATGAGCGACCCCATCGACCGCAGCGGATTGCGCCCGCGCTTCTGGGAAACCACCCGCCTCGACCGGATGACGCAAAAGGAATGGGAGGCGCTCTGCGATGGCTGCGGCAAATGCTGCCTCAACAAGCTGGAGGATGACGAGACCGGCGAGGTGGCCCTGACCCGTGTTGCCTGCCGTCTCTTCGACGACACCACCTGCCGCTGCGGGCAATATTCCATCCGCCAGCAATTCGTGCCGGAATGCATCACGCTCAAACCCCACACGATCGAGCGCCACGCCTACTGGCTGCCCGAAACCTGCGCCTATAAACTACTCTACGAGGGCAAACCGCTTTACGACTGGCACCCGCTGATTTCCGGCGATCCGCAGAGCGTGCATGACGCGGGCGTGTCGATGCAGCACCGCACAATCCCTGAATTCGACGTGCCCGAGGATGACTGGGAAGAGCATATCATAGAGGAGCCCACCTGATGCAATTTGCCTCCGACAATTCCGGCCCGGCGCTCCCCGCCGTCATGCAGGCGATGAGCGAGGCCAATGCCGGGCACATGCCGTCCTATGGCGATGAGGCGCTTATGGAGCAGGTGCGCGACCGGTTGCGCACCCTGTTCGAGGCACCGCAAGCCAGCGTCTATCTGGTGGCGACCGGCACGGCGGCCAATGCGCTGGCCCTCGCCACCCTGTCGCAACCCTGGCAGACAGTGTTCTGCACGCCGCTTGCGCATATCCACACCGATGAATGCAACGCGCCCGAGTTTTTTACCGGCGGCGCAAAGCTCAGCCTTGTGGGCGAGGCCGACAAGATGACGCCGGATGAGTTGCAGGCCGCGATCAGCGCCTGGCCCGCGGGCGACGTGCATAACCCGCAACACGGGCCGCTGGCGCTCACGCAGGCGACCGAGCGCGGGCGTATCTATAGCTGCGCGGAAATCACAGCGCTAAGCCAAGTCGCGCGAGACCACGGCCTGCCCTGCTACCTCGACGGCGCGCGCTTTGCAAATGCGGTAGCGGCTTTGGGCTGCACCCCCGCCGAGATGACTTGGCAGGCGGGCATCGACGCGGTGTCGATGGGCGGCACCAAGAACGGCTGCCTCGGGGTCGAGGCGGTGATCTTCTTCAACCCCGAGAACGCATGGGAATTCGAGCTGCGCCGCAAACGCTCGGCACATCTGTTTTCCAAGCATCGCTATCTCTCGGCACAGATGCTGGGCTATCTGGCCGACGACGTGTGGCTGACCACGGCGCAGACAGCCAATGCACAGGCGACAAGACTGGTACAGGGATTGCGCGGCCTGCCCGAGGCCGAGATCACCTTTGAACCGCAAGTCAACATGATCTTCGCCCGCCTGCCGCGCGCAACCCATCAGCGGCTGAAAGCGGCGGGCGCTGCCTATGCGCTCTATGACGGCCCGCTCGATCAGGGCCCGGCGGATGAACCGCTGCTGGCACGCTTTGTCTGCGACTGGTCGATCACCGACGCGGAAATCGAAAGGTTTCTGGAGGTCGCGCGCGGCCGAGGCGGCGCTTAGCCGCCGACATAGTCCGTGTCACTCACCTGTTCGAGCCAATCCGCCGTGCGCCCGTCCTGCGCCTCCTGGATCGCCAGATGGCACATCATCCGGTCGGGCGCGGCACCGTGCCAATGCTCCTCGCCGGGGGGAATCCAGACCGTATCACCGGCGCGGATCACCTCTACCGTGCCGTCCCGCGTGCCGATGCGGCCAACCCCCGACAACACGTGCAGCGTCTGGCCGAGGGGATGCGTATGCCACGCCGTGCGCGCGCCGGGCTCGAAAGTGACCCGCAATGCCCGCACCCGCGCAGGCTCGGGCGCATCGGCCACCGGTTCCTGCCAGACCCGACCGGTGAAATAGGCGGCATCGGCTTGCTTGCTCGTGACGTCTTGCGTTCGGACGATCTGCATTGCGTTCTCCCTTTGAATTCCCCGCAATCCTAGCATCGTTCGAGGGAATTGAAATGACGGTCTGCGAGTGGCCTTGAGCGGTCGCTGACCGCTTCAGAGATAAGCCGTGCGGCCCGCCCGTCACGCCGGAGGCGTGTCCACGGTATCGGCGCACCTTTGGTGCGACCGGGCGGTCGGGCGCTGAACGACGGCTCAAGGCCAGCCGCCGCCCCCCGACCACTAGCGCCAAGCCCTACCACAGCCCTCTTGCAAGCCAACCCGCCTTTTTCGCTCTCGAATCCCTTGACGCCCCCCTGCAATGCGCCTAAAGACCCAAAACGGATTTCGGGGCGCTGCCGGTGGCGGTGCCCGTTTGTGTTAAGAAGGGCCAGACCGCGCCCTCAACAAGAACGAGGATGACCCCATGTCGCGCCGCTGCGAACTGACCGGAAAAGGCCCGATGGTTGGCAACAACTCCAGCCACGCCAACAACAAGACCAAGCGTCGGTATCTGCCGAACCTCAACGATGTGACGCTGCAGTCGGAAACCCTGAACCGTGGCATCAAGCTGCGGATCTCGGCGCACGCGCTGCGCAGCGTCGATCACCGGGGCGGGCTCGACGCCTTTCTCGCCAAGGCCAAGGATGACGAGTTGTCGCCGTCGGCTCTCAAGGTGAAGAAAGAAATCGCCAAGGCACAGGCCGCCAGCGCCTGATACCGAGATTGCGATGATCGCGCACGGCCCTGCCCCTTTGGCGGGGCTGTTTGCGTTTGATGCTGCCGTTACGTTTTGTCGCTTGTCCTGTGCGCGCCCGCCCGCCTATACCTGCGGGCAATGACGATCCTGCGCCGCATAACCGCCCTCGGGCTTTGCCTGTTTCTGGCGCTGACCAGCGTCGGCCTTGCCGTGGCGCGCGGCGCGGCGCAGCCGGTGGGACAGATGGTGCTCTGCACCGGCGAGGGCACGCGCACCGTGCTGGTGGACGCCAAGGGCCAGCCCGCGACACCGCCGCATGTCTGCCCGGATTGCCTGCTCGCCTTCTACGCGGATGCACCGCGCCCGCCGTCGCCCCTGCCACGCGATGTGGCTGCAACGGCCTGTCGGCTTGTAGCCAGTGCCCGTCACGAGACAAGCCTCGCGCGCCCCGCCCCGTTGGCGCGGGCACCACCGCTGTCGGTCTGACCCTGCAAATCCCTTACATTCAGACCAGAAGGAGCGACATCATGTCCCTCAAATCCACGTTTCTCGCCGCCCTTGCGGGCCTTGCCCTCGCCGCCCCTGTCATGGCGCAGGAAATTCACGTGCTCGACACCTATGCCCGCAGCGCCAGCCCGATGGCCAAGACCGGCGCCGCCTTCATGCTGATCGAGAATATCGGGGATGCGCCAGACCGCCTGATCGCCGTCAAATCCCCCGCCGCCAAGAGGGTGGAACTGCACACCCACCGCGAAGAGGGCGGCGTGATGAAGATGATGCATGTCGAGGAGGGCTTCGATCTCGGAGCGGGCGAGACGCTGTTTCTCCAGCGCGGCGGTCACCACGTGATGTTCATGGGGCTGACCGAGCCGTTCGAGCAGGGCAAGACCATTCCCCTCACCCTCGTCTTCGAAACCTCCGGCGAGATCACGCTCGACATTCCGGTCGATCTGGAGCGCATGCCGAAAGAGGGCCACGGTCACGGCAACTGATGTCCGGGAAGCGGTCGGGGCACCTTGGAGGGGTGTCCCCGACAGGGGGATGGCTTGTGGCCCATTCTGTGGAAAAACTAACGTTTGCGAGCGCAGAAATGGCTGTTCCAAATGCGGCGCGAGCGGCTTTCCTGTCAGGCTTTTCGCGTTTGCTGCGGTGCGGGAAAGATCTTGGCCAGTTTCCGGAGGTTCTGGGCGGTTGCGGCGAGGAGGAATTCGTCATTTGCGCCGCATGGACCACGTAATCGCAGTCGGCCTAGGCCAAGGATGCGTTTGAGGTGGGCAAATAGCATCTCGACCTTTTTTCGGAGCTTCATCGAGATGTCGTATTGGCGGGTCTTGGCGATGTCGCGGGCGACTTGGCGGGCGTCTTCATTCTCTTCGCGGGTGATCTTGCGCGCCTCGGCGTTGGGGCAGCATTTGGCTTTGGATGGGCGCGCCTGGCAGACGTCCTTCAATGCGCGGTAACGGGCTGTGCCCTTGCCGGTTGGTCCCCGGTTCGGGTCCGAGTAGTTGCGGCGGAACTGCTTCAGCTCATGGCCCTCGGGGCAGATATATTGGTCGTTCTCGGCGTCCCACTCGAACTCTGCCCGCGTCCAAGTGCCGTCGTTGCGTCCGGACTTGTCTATAACCGGGATGTGCGGCGCGATCTTGCGATCGACCAGCCAGCCCAGCATCGGCCCGGTGCCGTAAGCCGTATCCGCGATCAGGCGTTCGGGGTGCAGATCGAACCTGGCCTTCACCCGCTTCAGCATGGTCTTGGTCGATCCGACCTCGGCCTGCCGGATCGACCTTGTGGCTTCTACATCGACAATCACGCCATGATCCGTGTCGATCAGGTAGTTGTCAGAATAGCTGAAGAATGCCGGCCCCTTGCGTGCTGCGGTCCACTGGCTGGCCGGGTCGGAATGAGAGGTGAACTTGGGCTGGACCTCGCTGGCCGCCCCGAATGCTGCCTCGTCCAGCGTTTCGAGATACTCGCGCACGGCGCGTGGCGCATCGGCCGGGTCGATCCGTGCCGCGTCCCATTCCTCTTTGGGCGTCGAGTTCTGCTTGTTGGCATCCGCCTCGATCAGGCTGGCGTCGATGGCCATGCGTTGGCCACTGACCAGACCCTCCGCGATGCAGCGCGCGACAGTCGTCTCGAACAGGTGTCGCAGAAGTTCGCTGTCGCGGAAGCGCCCGTGCCGGTTCTTTGAAAACGTCGAATGATCCGGGACCCGGTCACTCAGGTCAAGCCGGCAGAACCAGCGATACGCGAGGTTCAGATGCACCTCTTCGCACAGCCGCCGTTCGGACCGGATGCCGAAGCAATACCCGACCAGCAGCATCCGGAT